>CAJMLD010000052.1 GCA_905214175.1 uncultured bacterium | reverse complement strand
CGCCCGAGCTCTCGCCCAAGACCTGGTGGTACTACAAGCCAGCGCACATGATCGACCAGACGTGGAGCATGCGCGCCGCGGGCGTGCGTCAGCGCCACATCGACCAGGCACAGTCGGTAAACCTCTATATCACCAACGAGTACACCATGCGACAGGTGCTGGAGCTCTATCTCGAGGCGTGGCGCGACGGCGTCAAGACCGTCTACTACGTGCGCAGCAAGTCGCTCGAGGTCGAGGAGTGCGAGAGCTGCTCCAGCTAGCCGCGCCGCGCGCCCCATTCCACTCGTCACACGAAAGGACACCCATGCAGCAAGCAAACAGCACGCGCCTCTCGCCCAAGGCACTCTTCAACCCCAACGGCGACACCGACGTTCGCGCACGACGCCTCATCGGCGGCAACACCACCAACCTCAACGACTTCAACAACGTCAAGTACGCCTGGACCACGGACTGGTACCGCCAGGCCATGAACAACTTCTGGATCCCCGAGGAGATCAACCTCTCGCAGGACGTGAAGGACTACCCCAACCTCCTGCCGGCGGAGCGCTCCGCGTATGACAAGATCCTCTCGTTTCTCGTCTTCCTCGACTCGCTGCAAACGGCCAACCTGCCCAGCATCGGCGAGTTCATCACGGCGAACGAGGTCAACCTGTGCCTGCACATCCAGACCTTCCAGGAGTGCGTGCACTCGCAGAGCTATTCGTACATGCTCGACACCATCTGCAGCCCCGAGCAGCGCAACGACATCCTCTACCAGTGGAAAACCGACGAGCACCTGCTGGCGAGAAACACGTTCATCGGCAACCTCTACAACGAGTTCCAAGAGCGCCAGGACGCACCGACGCTGCTTCGCGTGATGATGGCGAACTTCATCCTCGAGGGCGTGTACTTCTACTCGGGCTTCATGTTCTTCTACAACCTGGCGAGAAACGGCAAGATGCCCGGCAGCGCTCAGGAGATCCGCTACATCAACCGCGACGAGAACACCCACCTGTGGCTCTTCCGCAACATGATTCTGGAGCTGCAGCGAGAGGAACCGCAGCTCTTCACCGAGGAGGCTGTGGCCGATCTGCGAGCGATGCTCGAAGAGGGCGTCCGCCAGGAGATTGCCTGGGGCCGGTACGTGATTGGTGAGAGCATCCCCGGCCTCACGGGACAGCAGGTGAGCGACTACATCCACTACCTGGGGAACCTTCGCTGGAGTTCGCTCGGGATGGGGCAGCTCTACCCGGAGTTTGCCGAGGAGCCGGCGGACATGGCCTGGGTCTCGCAGTACAGCAACGCCAACATGGTGAAGACGGACTTCTTCGAGGCGCGCTCGACCGCCTACGCCAAGTCGACCGCCCTGGTGGACGACCTGTAGGGGCGCGGGCGATTGCGACGCGCCCAGGGCTACCATGGGGGCGGGCAGGCAAGCAAAGGAGAGGCATGTCAGGAGAGAAGCACGCCGAGACAAAGACGCACGTCAAACTTCGTCGCGTGGCGCTGGCGCTGCTCGCAGCGCTCGCGGTTGTCGTGGTTGCGTTTCTCGTCTACGCAAGCACGTACTCACGGGCAACCTCGCGCGCCCAGACGGCGCTTGCCGGAAGCGACACCGTACGTGTGACCGCCACCCAAGACGGTTACCTTTTTGATGGACCAGGAACACAGGACGCGCTGGTCTTCTACCCCGGCGGCAAGGTCCAGTGCGAGGCATGCGCGGCCCAGCTGGAGGCCATTGCCGAGAGGGGCACCGACGTGTTTCTCGTGCGCATGCCGCTCAACTTTGCGTTTCTTAACATGAATGCCGCAGATGCCATCATCAACAGCAACGACTACCACTACGACCACTGGTACGTGGGCGGGCACTCGCTTGGCGGTGCGATGGCGGCCGTCTACGCCGCCGACCACACCGACGAGCTTGACGGACTGGTGGTTCTCGCCGCGTACCCCACCAAGAGCCTGCGCGCGCCAGGCTTTAGGATGCTCTCCGTCTACGGATCAGAAGACGGCCAGGTAGACAAGCTGCAGTCGCATGCGGACCTGCGTCCAGACGACTACACGGAGCTGGTCATCGAGGGCGGTAACCATGCTCAGTTTGGCGACTACGGAACGCAGGATGGGGACGGCGCCGCGACCGTAAGCGCGGAGGAGCAGCAGGCGCTCGCCGCGGATGCCGTGGCCTCGTTCACGCAGCAGGGCGAGTAGGGCCGGTGCGAGAAGGTCCCCTACCGCCGTGCCCGACCCTGCAGCGCCAGCATCACAACGCCGAGCAGCGCAATGGCCACGCCGCTTATGCCAAACCAGGCATTCACGCCAAGCGCCTCTGCCACCGGAGAGGCAATCGCCATCCCGATGGGCGTTGACACCATCGAGACGATCTGGAATGCCGAGAAGGCCCGGCCAAGCTTCTCGGGCGCGATGCTCTTCTGCATGTACGCCACAATGGGCACGTTGTAGCAGGTCGCAGTTGCCCCCATTGCACCGCAGAGCACCGCAAACGCCACCCACCCGCCAAAGCTTTGGGGCAGGAGGCCGGAGGCAATGCAGGTCGCGCCCAGCGCGGCCGTTGCCAAGAAGAACGCGCGCACCTCGTCCTTGATGTTGGCCTTTGCAACCGCAATGCCCGCCACCAACATGCCGAGCGCCCAGCTCATCTCGACGAGACTTCCCTCAAAGGCCCCAAGCCCAAAGTAGTTGCTGGTCATGAGCGGATAGAAGGACGAAAGCGGCATAAAGAAGACCATGAACACGAGAAAAGAGACAATGACCTGCGTAAGCACGCGGTCTTCCCAAAAGACCGCAAGGCCATCCCTAAGTTCGCGGACGGGATGGAGCTTGGGGTGCTCCCCCTCCGCGCGGTGATCGCTCACGGGAACAACGCCCAGCGTGATGGCGGCGACAAGCGCGCCAACAAGATCCGTCACCAGGATGACCGGCAGCGGGAGCGCCGCAAACAACAGGCCGCCAACAACAGGCCCCAGGACGTACGAGGCGCTGCTTATGGCCTGCGACATGCCACCGGCCTCCACGAGGGACTCGGCCGGGACAATCTGCGGGACCATTGCCTGCATCGCGGGAGCCTGGAACGAGGTCGCTGCCGCACGGGCGGCGAGAAGCGCGATGACCGCCGCAACCGAGACTCCCCACGCGCCCATAGCCAGCGCAAACGCCGTCGCCATGATGCCGGCAGAGAGGTCGGCGGCAATGCAGACGCGCTTGCGGTTGTGGCGATCGGCCACGATGCCTGCTGCCGGTGAGAGGAGCGCGCCGGGCAGAAAGGCGGCCAGGCCCGCGAGCCCCATCGCGGCAGGCGACGCGGTTTCCTGCGCGAGGTACCAGATCAGCGCAAATTGCACGGCCGAGCTTCCCACCTGAGAGACGGCCTGCCCCGCCAGGATGGTGTAGTACGGGCGCCGCCACGCAGCGTTGGGTGCCGCGCTTCCCTGCGGCGCATTGGTTGTCTGCTCGTCCACGTTGCGGCTCCGTTCCTCTCGCCAAAGCGGTAAAGGGGCAAGAATATAACATTCGTGTTGCCAGGTGTCCAGGACGCGCGGCGGCGGGCGCGCGGCTGGCGCTCGTCGGCGTACCATATGACCGTTAGGCAACGCAAGGCTTGGAGGACGCATGGGCGAACTCACACTGGAGGAGCGCGGGCAGAAGATCATCAACGCCTGTCTGGACGAGAAGAGCGCGAGTCCCTACGTGGTCTTCCGCAACGTTGCGCACAGCGACTTTGTCCGCATGCACGGACCCGAGCACCACGTTCTAGACGGCGCAGCCGTGCTCACTGCGTACCGCAACGCCGGCGGTGACGTTGACCTCCCCGCGGCACTCTCCGAGCTCATGTCGCGCGGCCTGCAGATGCCGGGCGCCATGTGCGGCCGCTGGGGCGTGTGCGGTGCCACGGCATCTGTGGGCGCGGCGCTCTCGATCCTTGAGGGAACCGGACCTCTCACGAACGACGACTCGTGGGGCAGCCACATGGTGTACACGTCCCGCGCGCTCGAGGCCCTCTCGCGCATCGGCGGGCCGCGCTGCTGCAAGCGCGACGCGTACGTCTCGCTGGAAACCGCCGTCGACTACATTCGCGAGCGCTTTGACGTGCGCCTCGAGAGAGACGACATCCGCTGCGAGTTCCACCAGCAGAACGCCCAGTGCCTTGGCGAGAGGTGCCCGTTTTATCCCAATCACTGAGACATCACGGACGTGCGCTCGTGGCCTCTTACTACGCAAGATCCTTGCGTCGCGCGTCGTGGTTCTCGGCGCTCGGTTCGTGCACGTTTCGCCCGTTTCGGGTAGCCTGTGATACGCGAGCTGCAGCTCCGCGCACCGGCGCAAGCCGGGGCGAGAAGCCCGCGTCAACCTTCCACTAGGCAACCTCAAAACGGATGAGGCGAGAAGATGCACATACCCGAGAACTACCTCAGCCCTTCCACCTGCGGGGTCATGGGAGCCGTGATGGTGCCGGTCTGGCTGCACGCCGCACGCAAGGTTCGCGAGACCGTCCCACGCGAGAAGGTCCCCCTGCTGGGGGTGGCTGCGGCGTTCAGCTTCCTCGCCATGATGTTCAACGTGCCGATTCCTGGCGGCACCACCGGCCACGCCGTGTGCGGGACCCTTGTGGCGATACTCTTCGGCCCCTGGGCGGCGGTGCTCTCGATATCCATCGCCCTCGTCATCCAAGCCGTCCTCTTTGGCGACGGGGGCATTCTCGCCCTGGGCGCCAACTGCTTCAACATGGCGTTCGTGCTGCCCATGGTTGGCTATGGCATATACGTCCTGATTATGCGCGCCTTCGCGAGCAGGTCGTCCGCCGGTGGATCCCAGACGCACCAGGGTCGGGCGCAGGCACCAGCGCTCGAGCTTGTCGCTGCCGGCGTGGGATCGTACGTGGGCATCAACGCCGCTGCCCTGTGCGCGGCCATCGAGTTTGGCATCCAGCCCCTGCTCTTCTCGAACGCGGCGGGCCAGGCCTTGTACTGTCCCTACCCACTGTGGGTCTCCATTCCCGCCATGCTCGCCGGGCACCTCACGGTGGCCGGCGCCGCCGAAGCAATCTTCACGGTGGGGATTCTCGCCTACGTGAGGAAGGTTGCCCCCTCCTTTGGTACAACCAGCGCGCTTACCACCGCTGGCAGCCTCGCGAACGGTGCCACCCTCCCCCAGTCCCAGGTGCGCAGGGCTCGCGCGGGTCTCGCCGCACTGCTGGTCGCGCTCGTTGTCCTCACGCCGCTGGGGCTTCTCGCCACGGGTGACGCCTGGGGCGAATGGGCAACCGAGGACATCGCCGAGAGCGTCGGCTACACCCCCGCGGGCATGGCCACGGGCTGGGAGTGGAGCTCGCTCCTGCCGGACTACTCGCTTGGCGCCCTACCCGACTGGGCCGGCTACGTGCTCTCTGCCGTCATTGGAGTCGCTCTGCTCGTCATTGTGTTTCGCGCGATAGCCGCCGGGATGAAGTCGAAGGTGGACTTTGGAACCAGGTAGCGACAAGCCATTACCAAGCGACGCACCAGCACCGGCGAGCCCCCTTCCCTCCTGGCTTGCCCAGCCGGAGGCATACGAGCCCGCCTCCGACCGCGACAGCTTTGTGCAGAAGAGCCTGCTGTCGCTCACTGGGGTGCTCTCGCGCCTGCGCATCGACGACGGGCAGACCACGCCCCTCTCGCCCTCGGCACCCGTGAAGCTCGCCTGCGGCCTCGCACTCATCCTCATGACGTCACTCAGCTCCAACTTTGCGTTCACGCTGGTCATGGCGGCGGCGGTGCTGCTGCGAATAGCCGTCCTGCCGTCCAAGGCGCTGCGGCGTGCCGTTGGCGTTTCGTTCACCGCGGCCGGCGTGAGCGCTTTGGTCATGCTTCCTGCGTTTCTCGTTGGCCAGCCACAATCGGCGCTGCTGGTGGGGACAAAGGTGCTGGTCTGCGTGGGGGTCGCCATGGTTGTCGCGCTCTCGACGCCCGTCCACCAGCTGACGGGGGCCCTTCGCACCTACCACGTCTCGAACCTGGTGATCATGACCTTCGAGCTTGCGCTCAAGAACATCGTGACGCTGGGCAGCGTTGCCACCGAGGTGCTGCGAGCGCTTGACCTGCGCAGCGTTGGCAAGAACCGCTCGAAGGGCGCCTCCATGGGCGGCGTGGGCGGCGTGACGTTCCTCAAGGCCAACAAGGCGGCGCGCACAACCGCCGACGCCATGCGCTGCCGCGGGTTCGAGGGCGAGTACCAAGCCGTCCCGCGCGATGCCTACAAGCGCGTCGACATCGCCTGGATCCTTGCGGTGGCGATCGTTTGCGTCCTCTTCGTCTACCTGCAGGGGGTGGTCTAGCATGGTCCATACCTCAACGCACCCGCAGTCGCTGCACCATCCCCAGCACGAGAGCTCCCGACCCCTGATGGAGTTCCGTGACTTCTGCTTTGCGTACGAGGACCGGCCCGTCCTCTCGCACATCGACCTCACCATTGACGCCGGCGACTCCGTTGTCCTCATGGGCGACAACGGCTCCGGCAAGTCGACGCTGCTCAAGGCCATGTGCGGGCTCGTCTTTCCCCAGGAGGGCAGCTACCTCTTTGACGGCAGGGTTGTGGACAGCGCAAGCATGAGCAATCCCGCGTTCTCCAAGTCGCTGCACCAGCGGGTGGGGTTCATCTTCCAGGACTCCGACTCCCAGCTCTTCTGCGCAAGCGTCGAGGAGGAGATCGCCTTTGGGCCGCGCCAGATGCAGTTCGACGAGGCCGAGGTGAGCCGCCGCGTAGACGACGCGTGCCGGCTCCTGGGCATCGACCACCTGCGCAGCCGCGCGCCCTACAACCTCTCGGGCGGCGAACAGAAGAAGGTGGCCATAGCCTGCGTGCTCTCCATGAACCCCGACGCCTACTGCTTTGACGAGCCGCTCAACGGCCTTGACCAGCGCACGCGCGAATGGCTGTTGGGCTTTCTGCGCCAGCTCAAGGGCGCAGGCAAGACGCTCGTGGTGGCGACGCACGACCAGTCCCTTGCCGACGAGGTTGCGGACTACTTTGTGTACTTTGGCGACTACCATGGCTACGAGGACCGTCCCCACATTCACCTCAACCGCTAGCGGAAGGCAGCATCATGAACGACTTTGTTTTCCAGTCCCCCACGCGCTTCGTGTTTGGCCGTGGCTACGCCGATAAGATTGGCGAGGAGGTCGCTGCCCTCGGGGCAAAGCGCGTCCTTTTGGTGTACGGCGGTGGTTCTGTGGTGAGGACAGGTCTTCTCGCCCGTGTGACCGCATCGCTCGACGCCGCCGGTGTCACTTACGTGGAGCTTCCCGGCGTGCGTCCCAACCCCGAGGTTGGCCTAGTGCGCAAGGGCATCGAGGTCGCACGCGCCGAGAAGGTCGACCTCATCCTCGCCGTGGGCGGCGGCTCTGTGATCGACTGCTCGAAGGCAATCGCGTTTGGCACCCCCTACCAGGGCGACGTTTGGGATTTCTTCTCGAAGAAGGCAACCATTGGCGCCTGCCTGCCGGTAGCGTGCGTGCTCACCATTCCTGCCGCGGGCTCCGAGGCCTCGGCATCCTGCGTCATCAGCAACGACGCGCTCAACCTCAAGCGCGGCGTGAACGGCGACGTCTTTCGTCCGCGCGTGGCCGTTCTCGACCCCGAGGTCACCTTCACGCTGCCGCAGTACCAGACGGCGGCCGGCGCGGTGGACATCATCTGCCACATTTGCGAGCGCTTCTTTAGCGGCGCAGGTCCTGTTCCCGTGACCGACAACATCGCCTGCGGCATCATCCGCGCGGTGATCGACGCCGCCAACACCGTGGCCGAGAAGCCCGACGACTACGACGCGCGCGCAACAATCATGTGGTCGGGCACGCTTGCCCACAACGACCTCTGCGGGTGCGGGCGCTCCTCCGCGCCGGAGAAGCGCGCCGGCGGCTGGGAGAGCCACGGCCTGGAGCACGAGATCTCCGCGCACCGTCCCGAGGTCACGCACGGCGCTGGCCTGGCCGTGATTCTCCCCGCCTGGATGCGCTACGTGTGGCGCTCGAACCCTGAGCGCTTCCTCACCTTTGCACAGGGCGTTTTCGACGTGGAGCCGGTGGACGAGACGGACGAGGCAACCGAGGACGCCATCACCTTTGCCATTGACGAGCTGCAGCGCTTTTTTGTGGGGCTGGGCATGCCGCGCACGCTGGGCGACCTTAGACTTGCCCCGGAGGAGGTCGACGGCTGGCTGGAGACCCTGCGCCAGAACAAGGGCGAGCGCTTCGGTGAGCTTAGGCCGCTTACCATGGACGACGCACGCGCAATCTACCTCTCGGCGTTCTAAGAGCACGGGGGCGCGCCGTGGTACTCCCGGCGCGCCTTAGCGAACCCCCTCGTAGTGCGTCCTCATCCGTACGACCCTCACGACACCGTCGTACAGCACCCCGTCCTTATCGACGGGCTCGCGTTGGACGGAGTAGACAAAGCGGTGCTGAAGGCTGATTCTTCTCGAGTAGAGACCGGAAAGGCTTCCTACCGGCGCCTCGTATGCGGGTGGCGTACCAAAGGGGTTCTCGCGAACCACCTCCACAAGCGCCTTAGCCTTCTCGTCGAGCCCGGCCGCCTTCAACCTCTTGGCATCCTTCGCAGCCTGGCGGGTGAACTCTACATACCACATGGTGTTACCAGGCGAGGTCGGACTCAGAGACGCAGTTCTCCTCCGGCTCGTCACGCCCCTCGATGAGCGACTCAGCCATGCCGGGGGTACTCATGAGGTAGAGGGTCTCCTCTATTGACGCCCACTCGTCCTCGCCGACGAGCACCGCGCCCTTTCCCCTGTTGTTCGTGATGGCTATGGGGGTGCAGTCCTCGTTGACGCGGTCAATGGTGTTGTAGAGGTCCTTGCGGAGAGCGGTTGCGCTGATGGATGTCATAGAATGCCTCCCCGTGCTTTTCAGAGCGTACGCTTTAACGTACGGAATTATACCCGAGAAGTGCGGTGGCGAGCAGAGCGCCAACCCACAACGGCCAGCACCGCCCTGGAATCTCTCAGGGCCCCCGTGAGCTACAGCCGGTTGGCGTCGATCACGGAGGGCCGCCGGAATCCCATGCGCTTGTCTTGCTGAGGGGATTGTAGCGCGCCGGGGGCGCCCCTTCGCGCGATGGGTTCTGTTGCAACCGCAACACAGAGAGCCCCACATGATCGCACTCCCAAGGACCATTGCACAAAAATCGACATTGACGGCCCAAATTCG
>CAJMLD010000051.1 GCA_905214175.1 uncultured bacterium | reverse complement strand
CTTTGAACTGCGGGTATAGCCAATTCATAAGGTATGGACGAAGTTTGCCGTAGAGAACGTCACCGGGTTCAAAGAGGATTCCGGTTTTATCTGACCGCTTCTCAGCGAGGTTCTTGTTGAGGGTTCCTTGGCCTGGGACGATGTCCTCATATTCAACATGTGGCAGATCGGGATCGGATTCCACTTCACTAGCCCGAAGGACAAGCGCACCAAACTTACGCTGTTCCCAAGGTTCAGTAAATCCGGCGAAGCGGATAGACGGGACATTGCCGCTCATCGGGCCTCACCCCCCAGAAGCTCCATGAGCTCGTGAATGCCAGCCATGTCACTATCGTTGCCCGTAAGCTGTCCAAGCATCTGCGAGAGATTGCTCTCCTCCGTGCGAATTTGCTCGTCAACCTCGGCGAACGTCGTCTCGTACTTATGGGAAAGGTCCTTTACTTTGTCAATGAGACTGTCAATCTCTGCGCGAGAGAGGGCGGTAATCCCGTCCTCGATGGGGCGGTTCCACTTGGCATCCAAGAGCTCGCGCGCCCGTTGGTCGGAAAGCGCCTCGATAGAGCTCTTAGTGCTTGCCTCGAGCTTTGCGGAGAGGCTCTTCTGCTCCTTCTTCGCTGTCTTCTGCTCATCGAGCAGGGACCGGGCCTTCTCGACCTGGTCAGCAAGCTCGTCTTGGTCGCCATCGGAGCGCAGCTCCTTGACCGCCTTCCTCAGCTTTGAGGCCACAAAGGCGTCGCCCGCGTCATTGAGCGCCTCGCCAAGAGCAGCCTTGTCGTCCTCCGAGAGACCTCCGATGATCTCAGAGAGCTCCCCGTCGATGGCCGCTATTCGGTCGCTGACGGAGTCGAGGGCAAGCAGGTCGTCTGCGAGCAACTCGCGCTGGACGAGGTCGAATGGCAGCACGTGACCGCGCCAACCATCCTGCACCTCCACATCCTTGCCGTTCTTTTTCTTCATCACCATGTTGGGGTCAACCCTCTTGACGGCGTCGAAACCCTCGGTCTGGATGACCTCGAGGTCAGCTTCGATACCCCTCCAGCAGTCGTCGAGGACCTGGTAGGCATCGTAGGGGTCCACCATCGCCTCGCCTCCGAGCCTTTCGAAGATCTCCTGGGCAAGCGCGTCCTCCTCGGTTGGCAGGTTGACGAGCGAGGACTCGTCTACGAGCTCGTCGTAGAGCCACTGCCCGAAGTCGGAGAATCGCGAGTCATAGGAGTCCAGGTAATTGCGAACGGCGTGGCTGTCCCTCACAGTCTCCCCTACGTCCTCGGGCCTGAGGCGCACGGTCGCACCGCCAGCTGACTCGAAGAGCTCATCGCGCAGGCCAGGCAGTGCGTCCCAGTAGTGCCTGAGCGCGTCGACTTCGGCGACGGGAATCCCGCCGAACATCGTCGCGTAGATATCCCAAGTCTCGGGAGCCTCGGACGAGTCGACGTATCGTGGGATGTTGAGGTTGTAGCCGTTGTCGCGGATCTCCTGCTTTGGGACCACGCGGCAGAAACGCTCGACGTCCTTCCGGCTTTGGTAGGCATCCACGATGCGACGGATGTCGCAAGCGCGGAGCCTGTTGTTCTTACCATCCTTCACGAAGCCCTTCGAGGCGTCGATTATCAGCACATCGTCGCTTAGCCGGTGCTTCTTGAGCACCATCACGATCGTGGGAATCCCGGTGCCGAAGAAGATGTTGGCGGGGAGGCCGATGACGGCGTCGATGTTCTCGTTCTCCACGAGAGCAGTGCGGATCTTCTCCTCCTCGCCGCCGCGGAACAGCACGCCATGTGGCAGGACGATGCACATCACACCATCTGGCTTCAGGTGGTAGAGGTCATGTAGCAGGAAGGCGTAGTCGGCTTTGCTCTTGGGGGCAACGCCGTAGCCGTCGAAGCGTCTGTCGGAGTCCTTGCCCTCGGGGTCCCAGCGCTGGGAGTACGGCGGGTTCGAGACCACCGCGTCCACGAAGAGCGGCTCGTAGGACTCGGGGTGTCCCTCCTCGAACCACGGCCAGTCGTCCTCGAGCGTGTCGCCGCAGCGGCACGCGATGTTGTCCGGCGCGATGCCGCGCATCACGAGGTTCATGCGCGTGAGGTTGTAGGTGTTCTCCTTGAGCTCCTGGGCGTAGTACTTGATGGACCCGCTGTAGCCCTGCTGGCGTGCGACCGCCTCGCCGATGGTTATGAGAAGCGAACCAGACCCCGAGGTCGGATCGTAGACGGTGACCTCACCGCGACCCGCCAGGTTCTGAGCGACGATCCGCGAGATGAGGACGGAGACCTCGTGGGGGGTGTAGAACTCGCCGGCCTTCTTGCCGGCGTTGGCGGCGAAGTTGCTGATTAGGTACTCGTAGATGTAGCCGAGCACGTCGTAGCCCTGCTTGCCGTCCATGGGGATGTCCCGGATGAGCTGCAGGAGCGCGCTGATTGCCTTGGTCTGAGCCCCGGAGGTGTCTCCCAGCTTCGAGAGTCCTGTCTCGAGGGTGTCGAAGATCTTGTCGAACACGTTCTTGTGGGACGGCTTTATGAGGCGGGAGAAGGCGGAGAGGGCGTCTCGAACGTCCGAGACGTCGAAGTCCGAGCCCTTGGCAAGCCACGTCGAGTAGAGGTCGTCATGTGAGATGAAGTAGCCCAGGTTGTTCTGAACGTAAGAAAGGGTCTCGGGATCGTCCTCCCTGACCGTCTCCATGCTCTCCTTGTCAAAGCCGTTCTTTAGCAGGAACTGCTCCTCGCGGTCAGAGAGGAACTTGTAGAAGATGAAGCCGAGGATGTAGTCCTTGTACTCGCTCGCCTCAATCTTAGAGCGCATCTCGTTGGCCGACGCCCAGATTCGGGCGGCTAGCTGCTGCTTGTTCATCGGGTCTCTTTCCCCTTCCCCCTCTAGGCGGCGTCGAGAGTCTCGCCCGCCTCGTTTACCCATTCGGTCCAGCTGTTCTGGTTTCCCCCGAGCACGAACACCGCAGCCGAGCTCGGGCTGCCGAATGCCACGTCGTCCCGCAGGGTGGACACCCCAGACCCTTCCCCGAAGAGCTCCCGCCTCGCGTCCGCGGCGCCGACGTTCTTGAGGACGGGCCGGGAGAGGTCGACCTGCGAGCCCGCGAGGACCGTGAACCTCCCTGTGCGCTCGTCGTAGCGCCCTTTCGCGACGACGCCGTTCCTCCTGGTGTGGAAGACCGTATGGTTGCCGGGGATCGCGGCGTCCGTGCGGTCGAGCCCATAGCCGAGAACGGACATCCGGAATAGGATGCTCTTGTGCAGGCGCCTTACCGTCTGCTCCTTGTATGGGCTCACGTAGGGCTGCGGGGTCTCGAGGTTGTCGGTCTCATACGAGCCGTGCGTACGGACGTAGCCGATCGCGTGAGCCTCGAGCGCGTCCAGGACGTCCCTATCCATGTTCGACTCGTCGTCCAGGAACATGATGGACTTGTTCCAGAACTCCTTCCTGGACTTGTGGGCGTCTAGCCGTGACAAGCCTTGGGTGGTCTGCCCCGCGTACACGCGGCCGATGACCCCGTGATCCTCGTCCAGGAGGTAGTAGACGCCCCTCTTCGGGATGTCTGGCAGCCTCTTTGCCTTGGAGAGCAGCTCGCAGGGGACGACCACGGTCGTGAGCGACTCTCCCTCGACGTGGCAGATCCTGATTCCGTCCGGCTTGCTGCCTATGAGCCGGACGGTCATCGTGGTGAGCTCGATCATTTGCGGTCGGCCCCTGACAGGCGGTCGATGAGACACATCTTGACGTAGGAAGCTAGGCTCATCCCGGATAGGCTCGCCGCCTCCTTGGCGGAGTCCCGCAGGCTGCGAGGCATCCTGAGCGTCACCGAGACGCTCTCTGAGTTCGTGAGGAAGCCTTGTATCTCAGTAGGTGTGGCACCGGAATCAACGAGTTCCGAGTACTTCATGAGCACCCTCCGTAGAAAGCAAGATGCATTACATATGACGTTATTCTAGCCTCTGTGCCAACACTTGGGAACAGCGTAAGTTGGGTGAGTTGAGCAGCATCAAGACTGGCAGCAGCGATTTGCAGGACGCAGTTCCTGATGGAGCCTACCCATTCTTCGTTAGGTCGGATGAGGTAAAAAGAAGCAATCGATACCTCTATGACGGAGAAGCGATACTCGTGCCCGGCGAGGGACGATTGGGTGAAATCTTCCATTACATCGTCGGCAAATTCGACTACCACCAGCGCGTTTACAAAATTTCAGATTTCAATGACATCAGGGGTAAGTTCGTATATCACGCAATGCGGCACTCATTCAAAGACCACGCGTTGAGAAATACTGCTAAAGCAACGGTTGATTCGATACGCCTTCCAACGCTGACCGAATTCGAGTTTTATGCCCCTGTTAGCGATGAAGAGCAGCGGCTGGTAGCGTCATCGCTTGATGCCCTTGACAACCTCATCACCCTTCATCAGCGTAAGCGGGGAATGTTTGGCATCCGAAACGGAGCTTGGAGTGGTATGACGAAACCACTGGCTTTAAGAACTCCACGGACTGTAAGTAGCCCATTCCATACACCCACGGTCGCCAGGATAGATGAGGCGGATGGAGCGGACGCGGCGGCCACGGAAGTAGTATCGTCCGAACGTCCTTTCGCTCTGCGGGGGATGCCCCGCGGCTCTGGGGCAGACTTAAGCCGTGACATCGTGACGAGGTGCCTGAACGTCCGTGTCTCCGATGGCGAGCTCGAGGCACTAGACCGGGCCTCCGCCGAGATGGGCTGCTCCAGGAGCCAGGCCGTGAGGCTCCTGATACACTGTCTCGCGGATGGCAGGACGCGCATGGGGACTGGCACCGTCGCCTTCGACTACGAGACCTCCCACGGCATCGTGCGCAACCGGCGCTCCATAGGGACGCTCTACAACCAATCCGTGGCGGCGCTCAACACGATCGATAAGGTCGCACACGAGTCTTGAAACAAAGTGGGATAAGAACGTTCGTCGCGGTACAAAACTAGTACATATAAGAAAAAAAGGTCAGAGGCTTAAGCCTCTGACCTGCTGTTTTCTGGTCGGGTGGACTGGATTCGAACCAGCGACCCCTTGACCCCCAGGGCGCAATCCTTGATGAATGTCAATAGACACCAGAGGACACCACTTCCACAAATTGTGCTGTTTAACTGGGCATTTGCTGACCTTGACGAACATGAGGCGACCACAGCCCCCGTCATGTAAAGTCGTCCGCAGTACGCAAATAGTACGCCACGTACTATCCACGTACTGCACGTACTGCGACGGCCGCGGGCGGGCGCATCAAAGGTTCAAACGTTGATGGGGGCACGATGCCGAGGAATCTGAGCAATGGGTTCGTCTTCAAGGACGAGAGGTCCGGCCACTGGAGGGCCGCGATCAGCTGGCAGGACGAGGACGGCAGACAGAGGAGGATGACGCGAAACACCCCCGTCGCCTGCTATCCCGACAGGGTTAGCAGGAAGACCGGGAAGGTCACCAGGGACAACCGCGGGAAGGGCGCCGCCGAGGACTTCCTCAGGGAGTGGCGCGACGAGGAGGTCCGAAAGGACGAGGAGCTCTCCGGCACCGTCTCCTGCGAGACGCCGGTATACCGCTACGTCCTCGACTACATAGACATGAAGGAGTCCACCGGCAACATCCTCGCCTCCACGGCGGACGGCTACCGCTGGTACGCGAAGCACCTGCTGGGCACCGAGCTCGGCAAGACCCCCGTGGGACAGGTCACCGCGAGGCAGATCCAGGAGTTCGAGCGCGACATGGTGCAGGACGGCTACGGCGGCAACACCGTCTCGCACACCCACGTGCTGCTCAAGACCGCCTTCATCAGGGCGCGCAGGCTGGGCGACATCCCGTCGAACCCCTTCGACCTTGTCGACGCTCCCAAGAGGCCCACGAAGCCGATAAACTCCCTCGACGCCGCAAGCGTCCGGCAGCTCAACCAGACGCTCGGGAGCGTCGCCGACCCGTTCTCCACCGCCGTGCTCCTCGCGCTCATGACGGGGATGAGGCAGGGCGAGATATGCGCCCTCAGGTGGCAGGACGTCGACCGCGTGTCACGCAAGATCCGGGTCTCGCACGCGCTAACGAGGGCGAACGGCACCTTCGCGCTCTCCACGCCGAAGACCAGGAGCTCGGCCAGGACCATCCCCTACGGCGACGAGCTCGCCCGCGTGCTTGAGGCGAGGGCGCGCGCCATGCACGGCGAGCGCGATGCGATGGGCCTCGACTGGGACGAGGGGCTCTTCGTCGTGGGCAGCGCCGTCACCGGCGCCTGGAAGAGCCCGATGGCGCTGGGGCAGGAGTGGAGGGCGTTCGTGAGGGTGGCGAGGCTCGTGGGCTCACAGGGCGAGCCGCCGAGGTTCCACGACCTCAGGCACACCTTCGCGACGATGGCGATCGGCTCCGGCGTGGACGTGAAGACCGTGAGCGCCATCCTCGGCCACTCCAACGCGGCGATGACCCTCAACGTCTACGCCGACGCGCTCGCAGACAGCAAGAAGGTCAGCATGGACCTCATGGGCAGGATCATGTCCGCGGGGCTCTCGTAGGAACGGGGTGCAGACGGCACCCATCGAAGCATCGGAAGCGGATTCGGGGCGGAAGCGAGTCCGATTGCCGCGGCGCGTGCGGATGCACACCCTGGGGCGAACGGAACGCCGATGGCGACTTTGGAGGATCGCATTATGGAGTATACGATCGAGGATGTGTCATATGTAGAGTGCTTTCGCTATACTATTGCCATGGCTAAGATAGACGACATATACGGGGCGGCCGACGACTACGGCCTCGTGACGTCCGCGGACGCGAGGGCGCTCGGCGCCTCCGACGCGGAGGTGGTGCAGTACGCGGCGCGCGGCAGGCTCGAGCGCGTGGCCAGGGGCGTCTACCGAGTGCCCGTGTGGCCCTACCAGGAGCAGGCACCCTACGCTATCGCCGTTAGGGCCGCGGGCGAGGGCGCCTACCTCTACGGCGAGTCCGTGGTGGCGCTCCTCGGGCTCTGCCCCACCGACCCGCGCGCAATCCGGGTGGCGACGCCCAGGAGGACCAGGCGCAGCCTCGGCGAGGGCGTGAGGCTCGTCTGGCGGAGGCACCCGGACCGGGTCACGCTGTACGAGGGCATAGCCTGCCAGGAGGCCGCCGACGCGATCCGCGAGGCGGCGAGGACCCTGGGACCCGCCCGCGCCGTCGACGCGGCGCGCGAGGCAGCGCGGATGGGCTACGTCACGCCGGCCGAGCTTGCGGAGATCGAGGGGGAGGTGGGCGCCCATGCCTAAGCGCCCGAACAGCATGAGGCACCTGGACGACGCCATCCGGAGGGCCTCCGGCGGCACCGCCGACGGCTACGTGCGCATGCGCACCCTCGTGGCCAGCGCCATAGTGGCACAGATGCTGCCCGACGGGGTCGTGAAGGGCGGAAGCGCCGTCAGGATGCGCTTCGGGTCCGGGGCCACGCGCTACACTACCGACCTCGACACCGCCACGGCGAGCGACCCGGACGAGTACGCTGCGAGGCTCTCCGATGCGCTCGCCGCCGGATGGGAGGGCTTCACCGGCCGCGTCGTGCGCCGCGAGCCCGCCACGCCACCGGACATCCCCGGCGAGTACGTGATGCGTCCCTTCGACGTGAAGCTCTCCTACCTGGGAAAGTCCTGGTGCACGGTGCCCCTCGAGGTGGGGTTCGACGAGATCGGCGACGCCGAGCGGGCAGACGCGACCAGCCAGGCCGAGGCCTCGGACGCCCTCGGGAGGCTCGGGTTCCCCGCCGTCGGGGACGTGGCCCTCATGGACCTCTGCTACCAGGTTGCCCAGAAGCTCCACGGGCTCACGAGCGGCGGCGACCGCGTGCGCGACCTCGTCGACCTCCAGCTCATCATGGGCAACGCCGACGTGGACCTGGCGCGCACGAGACAGGTCTGCGTGAGGCTCTTCGCCTACCGGAAGGCACAGGAATGGCCGCCCAGGGTCGTCGCCGGAGAGGGCTGGAGCGAGCTCTACGCCGACCAGGCGGATGGGCTCGACGTGTTGCAGGACTTCGCGGAGGCCATCGAGTGGGCCAACGGGCTCGTCGCCCGCATCGATGCCTCACGGTAGCGGGAAGTCGCAAGCGACCCAGTCCTTCAATACCAGTCGCCAGCCCCAGAATGCGAGCACGCCGCCACCGTTAGCACGGCGACGTCCAGACCACGAATCCGATTGACCGCCAATCCCGGCTGGTTAGAATGGAACCAGATGTCAAAACCCGATAGGGTTTTTATGTGGCGGGGACGCACGAGCGCCTCCGCCTAATTTTTGCTCGAAGGCATCACTGGCATAGCCACCAAAACACATGGATACGAGACATGGAGTCGGGACGATGAAGTGGATCTATGATTCCGACGGCAACGCGGACCTCGAAGAGGTCGCGTTCGCGGAGAAGGGCATCTCGGCAATCCTGGAGAATGTCGACCTCTCTTCGGCGCCAAGTGACGCTGCGGACGCCGCGATGTGCCTCCTGGGGCGTTTGGTAAGGGAGCTCGCCGAGGCGACCGAGGCGCACTCCCATGCGGGAGGCGGCTTCCCTGCGCGGTAGGGTCATCCTCACCGTGCGGGCCAGGTGCTGCGTGAGTTGCAAGTCGGTCCCCACGATCCTGCGGGAGCGTGGGGACATCGGGCCGGATGTGCCCTTCCGACATCCGCTGCGCCGGGGACATCGTCGGCATCCCCTTTCCTCGCGGTCGTCGAAAGCGCCCGGCCGGCGCGGCAGCGGAGGTCGCCCCCGCGCCGGGTCGGTGCAGAAGTTCGCCGCACTTCCGCGCCAACACCTCCAATCCCTCCCTCGCCCAAGACGCTGGCACAGGGAGCAAGCACCTCTTCCCGCTCCCCGACGGCCCGCGCGACTGGTCGGCGCCGCGCCACGCCCGCAAGGGCGCGCCGCCCCGCCACGCGGGCCTTGCCGCTCGTTGGGCGAGGGAGGGCAAAGGGCCTTCCCACGTCCTAGGGAGGTCACCATGACCGAGAAGACAGAGAGCGCCGCAGCAGTGACCGAGGAGAGTCTCGTCGCCACGTGCGAGGGCGTCGTGAGAGACTACCTCGCCCACAGGGGATACGAAGTCCACGCGGGCGACGGCTGGTCATGCGACTGCGAGGACGCGCCAATCGTGGCCACGGACGGCGACGAGACGGTGCTCATAGCGGTCATCTCCGGCTACGAGGAGGGCTCGGCCAGGATGCCCGAGCTCAACGTGGGAGCCGCCGAGTTCGCGATAATGATGTGTTTAGTCAAGCCTGACTTTCGGTTTTGAGCATGGATTTCTTTCGGGTTC
>CAJMLD010000050.1 GCA_905214175.1 uncultured bacterium | reverse complement strand
ACGATCTCTATCTTGTGCCATCGGAATCCCCTCTGTTGCTGTTACCTGCGTGTTCGAGCATCTCCCGGGCATGGGCGAGCGATGCCTCGCCCGTGTCTCCCGAGAGCATGCGCGCAATCTCGGCGACGCGGTCGTCGCCGGCGACCTCGTCGATCTTCGTCTCGGGAGGCACGCCCGCCGCTCCCGACACCTTGTGAACCAAGTAGTGGCGGTCGGCCATGACGGCGACCTGCGCCAGGTGCGTGACCACGATGACCTGGTGCGTGCGGGCGAGGTCGCGCAGCACCTGCGCGAGCGCAACGGCCGTGGCTCCGCCCACGCCAGCATCGACCTCGTCGAAGACGAGCGTATCGCAGCCATCGGCATCGCCCAAGGCAACCTTGCAGGCAAGCATCACGCGGCTCACCTCGCCGCCCGAGGCAATGCGTCGCAGCGGACGCGCGGTGAGGCCGACAGCCGGCCGGTAGAGGAACTCCACGCGGCTTGGCCCCATGCTCCCCCACTGGTCGCGCGGCAGACGCGTCTGTAAGACCGCAAGCGACGCCGAGCCCATCTCGAGACGCGACATCTGGGCGCTGACCTCGGCCGAGAGGCGCGGCGCGCCCTTCTCGCGCACGTCATCGAGCGCATCCGCCGCCTTGGCAAGCGCAACCTCCGCGGCGTCGAGCGCCTGTTGGGCGCGTTTCTCGGCCTCGTCGCCACCCTCGCTTGCGACGACCACGGCAGAAGCCTTCTCGCGAC
This sequence comes from uncultured bacterium, assembly GCA_905214175.1. Lineage (GTDB taxonomy): Bacteria > Actinomycetota > Coriobacteriia > Coriobacteriales > Atopobiaceae > Tractidigestivibacter. Next base: position 8,638 of record CAJMLD010000050.1, on the reverse strand, counting down.
GCGCAAAGACGTCCTCCATGCGCGGGCCAAAGCTGCGGCGCAGGCCTTCAAGGCGAGAGAGGCGCTGCCGCATCTGCTCGAGCGACTCCGGATCCCACTCGACGCCATCCGCGTAGTCGCGTAGGCTCGATGCCACGTCCTCGATGTCGATGAGCGAAGACTCGAGCGCGTCGGCCCAGCTACCGAGCTTGGTGTCATAGGTGGAGGCATCGCGAAGCGCACGCACCGCAGCCGAGAGCGAGTCCGAGGCTCCGTCGTCACCCGCAACGAGGTTGTGCGCGCCGGATGCGGCGGCAACGAGCGCCTCGGCGTGCTCGGCGCGCGGCAGGGCCTCCTCGAGCTCCTCGTACTCGCCCTCGCGCGGGGCGACCTCGTCAATCTTCCTCAGCGTGAACTCGGCTTCCTCGAGCTTCTCGGCCCCCGAGCGCGAAAGCTCGCGAACGCGCTCGAGCTCGTCTGCGGCCGCGCGTGCCGCAGCAAGCGCGGCCTGGTAGGCATCGAGCGCCTCGGTGGCCGGGGTGCCCAGCCACGCATCGAGTATCTCCACGTGCGAGGCAACCGAGAGGAGCCGCTGGTGCTCATGCTGTCCGCAGAGGTCGACCGTCCGGCCAACGCCAGCGGAAAGCTCGCGCACCGAACCCATATGGCCGTCAATCTCTACGCGGCCACGGCCATCTGCCGAGACGCGCCTGCGTACTACGCAGCCATCGGGGTCTCCCCCGCGCTCGAAGAAGCGGCCCTCGACCTCGAGGGAGTCCGCCCCCTCACGCACCGAGCCCGCATCGGCACGCTCTCCCACCAGAAGCTTAATGGCCGAGAGGAGCGCCGTCTTGCCGGCGCCCGTCTCGCCGGTGAGCACCGTGAGACCGGCGGAGGGCTGGATGGTTGCGTCCCGAATGAGCGCGACGTCGCGCGCATGCAGCTCGTCGAGCATCAGCGACCAGCCCTGCCGTAGAACACGCGCGAGACCGAGGTGTAGAAGCTTTGGGCGCTATGGTCGAGCAGGAGAATGTCACCGGGCCCGCGGCGCACCGTGGCGTGAACGGGCACGCCGTCCTGGCGCTGGCGAACGTTCTGGCCGTCAGCAAAGAAGTGGCGAGCGACCGGCCGCTCGGGGCTCATCTCAATCTCGACGACGTCCGACGGAGCCGTGAGGAAGGCGCGGGCCATGATGGTATGCGGCGCAATGGGCACGCAGACCATGCCCGAGAACTCGGGCGTCACGATAGGTCCGCCCGCGGCGAGCGCATACCCCGTGGAGCCGGTTGCCGTTGAGACAACAAAGCCATCGCCGCGCAGCGTGTCGATGTGGTTGTCCGAGACCGAGACCTCAAACTGAACCATGTCACCCTGACCGCCACGCGAGACGGCAAAGTCGTTGAGGGCAAAGCTCTCTACCTGGTAGGAACTGCCGTCCTCGCACGCGAAGGTGCTCTCTATGGCAAGCGTGGCCCTGTGCGAGACGTGCAGCTTTCCCGCCAGGGCGCTCTCGACGGTCTGGATGAGCCTGTCCGGGCCCGCCGTAGTGAGAAAGCCAAGGTGACCATAGGAGATTCCCAGCATGGGAATCTGCGAGTAGCCCACAATGCGAGCCGCGCGCAGCAGCGTGCCATCTCCCCCAAGGGAAACCACGAGCTGGCAGGCGGAGGGGTCCTCGGCGTAATCGGGGAAGCGCTTCTTGTCATGCGCCCACACCGCCTCGACACCCTGACCGGCAAGCCAATGCTCGAGGGCATGCGCGCCTTCCACGGCATCAGGACGCGCGTAGTTTGGGACGATAAAGACCTTCACGCAAACCTCCAGCCAAACAGGTGTACGGAGCACAACCTAGAGTGTACCCCCACTTGCTAGGCCAGAGCCACCGCTCCCCCGTTAACGACCGCCTTGAGGTCGAGGGTGGCAGGCGCTGCACCACGGTGCCCATAGAGAAGGTACTCGACATTTCCCTTGTGGCCGCGCACGGGGCTCTCGCAGCAACCCACAGGCCCGAGGCCAGCCGAGAAAAACGCGGCGGCGATGCGCTCAAGCGCACGCAGGCGAACGCTGGGGTCTCGCACCACGCCGCCCTCGCCAACCTCGCTGCGAGATGCCTCAAATTGGGGCTTAACCAGCGTGAGGAATGCCCCGTCTGACGAGAGGAGCGAAAGAACCGCCGGCAGCACCGTTGTCACGGAAGTGAAGGAGACGTCGCAGACGGCAAGCCGGATGGTGCCTGCACGCTCCTGGGTGGGGACATCGACGATGTTCGTACGCTCGAGGAGGGTCACGCGGGGATCGCTTCTGAGCGACCAGTCGAACTGCGCGTAGCCCACGTCCACCGAGAGGACCGAGGCGGCACCGTGCTTGAGAAGGCAGTCGGTGAATCCGCCGGTGGAGCACCCCACGTCCAGGCAGGCAAGACCCGTGGGGTCGATGCGGAAGGCCTCGAGGCCGCGCTCGAGCTTAAGGCCCCCGCGGCTCACAAAGGGGATATGGCCGCGCACATGGAGAAGGATGCCCGGCTCGACCTGCTCGCCCGCGCGCTCGAGGCGGCGGTCCTGCGTGGAGACCTCGCCAGCCAGCACGGCGCGCATCGCGTCCTCGCGGTTGGAGAAGAAGCCCTGCTCGACCAGCTCGTCATCGAGCCTCCGGCGGCGTGTCACGAGGCGTTGCCGCCCTCGGAGGCATCCGGAGTCTGGCTGTCGGAAGGCGCGGCGGCGTCCGCAGGCTTATCGGCGGCCTTCTCGCTGGGAGCGCCTCCGTCGGCGAGCATTGCCTTCTCCTCAGGCGAGAAGTCCGTGGCATCGACGAGCTCGACGGCCTTTGAGCCCAGGGCGATGGCCTCGTCGAAGAGGTCAAGCGAGCGCTCGAGCGAGACGTCGCGGTCCCGCACGGCGCCCACGATGTCGTCGAGGCGCCGCGTGATCTGGTCGAAGCTCTGGTACTGTGAGACGTCCGGCTTGGCCATGGCTACTCCATGGTGTCGTCTGAGGCAGATGACTCGTCGTCGGCATCGGCTTCGAATGGCGACTCGTCGAGAGGAGCCTCGTCCGTCTCGCCTTCCTCGCCCGGCTCGTCCAACGGAGCGTCTGTCCTCGCCTTTGCAGCCGAGTGAAGCACATGACGAGCCTTCTCGTACACGTCGACACCAGCGTTAACGTCGGCAGCGACGCTGCCCAGCACGCCGTTGATGAAGCGCGGCGACTCGTCGGTGCCAAAGGCCTTGGCGAGCTCAACTGCCTCGTCGATGGCCACGGCAACCGTGATATCGTCCTCCTCGATCATCTCGTAGAGGGCGAGCCGCAGGATGTTGCGGTCGACGATGGGCATGCGAGAGAGACTCCAGCTCGCAGAGCTGGCGCGAATGATGGCATCGATGGCGTAGCGGCGCGAATCAACGCCAAGCGCGAGCTGCTCGCCGTATGGATCGAGCGGGCCGTCGCTAATGGCGTAGTCTCCCGAGAGCACCTCCTCCACCGTGCGATTGTTGACATCGGCCTGGAAGAGGAGCTGTAGGGCTTGGGCGCGAGCAAGGGTGCGCCCTCCAAAGCGACCGGACACGTTACTCCTTGGGGAAGACGAGGCTATCAATGCACACATCCACGGCGGTCACGCCGACGCCCACCTGCTCGGTGATGGCGTTGGCAACCTCGCTGCGGACGTCTGCCGCAAGCTTGGTGAACGGGTAGCCGTAGAAGACGGCGAGGTGAACGCAGACGCGCAGGCCGCCGTCCTCGACGGAGGACTCTACGGCAGACTCGGGGGCAACCGAGTTGCTGGTAAAGACGCTGATGAGGCTCGAGGTGATGTCGTTGCCACCCACAGAGGCAACGCCCTCGACGCGCTTGGCGGCGAGAGAGACGACGGTCGAGATGACTCGCTTGGAAATGCCGATGCCAGAAACGTAAAGCTCGCTTTCGGCCATAGGTGGCCCTCCTTGTGCTCGGTTCGTTGCCGCCACGCGACGGGCGTGCTTGTCCGCCGCAGACCCCAAACACTGCCAGTATAGACGTTGCCGGCCCTTGGGAAGCAGACGCCCGCGCGGCAGTGGCCACGCGGGCGCGTGTGCGGGTTGAAGTTGGCGCCGGCAGCGCCTGCGCTCGATGCTAGACGCGGGCGACGAACTTGCCGTCGCGAGTGTCGACCTTAATCTTCTCGCCCTGATTGAGGTACATGGGGACCTGGATAGTAGCACCGGTCTCGATGACGGCAGGCTTGGTGCCGCCCTGGACGGTGTCACCCTTGAAACCAGGGTCGGTCTGGGTGATCTCGACCTCGATGAAGGTGGGAGGCTGAACGGCGTAGAGAACGTCGTTCGCGTACTGGAGAAGGCAGATGTCGTTCTCCTTGAGGAACTTGTCGTTGTCGCCGATGAGCGCCCTGTCAACAGGGATCTGCTCGTAGGTCTCGGTGTCCATGAACCAGAAGGAGGTGCCGTCGTCGTAGAGGTACTGCATCTCGCGGGTGCGCATGTCGACGCTCTCGAACTTGGCGGACTGCTGGAAGTTCTCCTCGTTCACGCGACCAGTGCGGATGTCACGGTACTTGGTGCGAACGTAAGTGTTGCCCTTGCCAGGCTTAACGTGCTGGGCCTCGAGAATAACGCAGTCCTTGCCCTTGATGTTGACGCCAAGGCCAGCCTTGAGGTCGGTGATGGAAAGTGTAGCCACGAAAAGGTCTCCTTCTCCCTTGCCCGGTCACGCCGGGCAGTTTCGTACGGCGGTACAGTATAGACGCCTTGGCACGATGGCGCGACCGGCTCCGGGCGTCTTCCAAAAACGTGCAAAAAGGGACGCCGGATCTGGCCCGGCGAGGCTACCTTCCAGCGTTCACGTCGACGAGACGGTCACGCCCCACATGGGCAGCGATTCTCCGCAGGGCACCGAGGGAATCCGCCGCGATCATCACCACGCGCTCCCCCGTGTTGGTCTCGACCGTGAGGCTGCGCACGTGCTCGCGCACGATGTCGCAGCGCACTTCGTCGACGTCCCCCCACTCCACCTGGGTTCGGCCGCGCGCGGGATCCTCGGGAACAAAGTCGATGCCCTTCTCGCCCAGCTCCCAGACACCGGGCCGAGGAAGCGGCCCCTGCAGCAGGTTGCCTCGGGTCGAAAGCTCGACCTGTGTGTTGAGCGCCCGAGAGGCGCGAGCCCCGGCCATGCTAGTGCCCCAGGCGGCCGACGGTGTTGTTCCACAGGCCCTTGGCCCCGGCACCGACGACCTGGAAGAACGAAGGCGAGCGAAGGAGACGCTCGGCGGGCACGTGCTCGCGAATGGCACGAAGGCACGCCTTATTGTCGCCTGTCGAGAAGGTGAAGTGGCGACCGTCTTTCACAAAGATTGCAAAGCGGGGAATCGTCTTCTTCGCAATGACCGACGCCGAGACGTAATCGACCTCGTCCCAGGGAATCTGGATGAAGTCCTCGACGTTCTTCTCGTTGTAATACTCGAACGCCACGTCGCCCAGCATCACGTTTCCGCCGGACGTAAGCCCGTCGAGGTTCGTCGCGCGGTCCGTGTAGTCGACCCTCGTGTTCTGAGACTGCGCCATGTGGTAGCACCCTCCTCGATACCGTACTGCCGGCTGCGGCAAGAAGACCACCGCGCCTTGACCCCAATCAAACGGGGCCGCACCCCACCAGCGTAGCAGGGTGCGGCCCACAGTGCGCGCCATTCTCGTTGGCGCAACGCCCGGAAATCCGGGGAGAGAAGCCTAGAGCAGCCCGATGAGGCGGCCGAGGATACCCACGCCAAAGAGGGCGAGGATGATGACAATCGGCGAGACGTTCTTCTTCAGCAGCTTGCACACGAACAGCGTGAGGGCCACGGCGGCAAGGCCGGGGATCAGCGAGTCGAGGTTCTGCTGGAGGGTGGTGACCTTCATCTGGTCAAGGCCGTTGGCACCGAGCGCGGAGTACTGCGTAAGGGCGTTCTTGATGCCCTCGGCGTCACCGGTGATGGTCGACCAATCGATGTAGGCACCGGCCTGCTGCTGGATCGTGGAGACAACCGGCTTGAAGCTGATGGTCACCCAGCGCTCGACCAGGGCGCCGATGACGAACATACCGAGGATGGAAGCGCCCTCGGTGATCTTGCCGAGCTTGCCGCCCGAAAGGTCCTTGGAGATGTCGGCACCAGCGCGGTAGCCAGCCTCCTGGGTGTACCAGAGGAAGGCAAGGCGGATGACGTTCCAGAGCACGAAGAACAGGATGGGGCCGAGCGGGGAGCCGCCCAGTGCCAGAGACGCACCGAGGGCGCCGAGCAGCGGGCGCACCGTGTACCAGAAGACGGGGTCACCGACGCCGGCGAGAGGACCCATCATACCTACCTTGACGCCCTGGATGGTGACGTCGTCGATAGGCTCGCCGTTGGCGCGGCCCTCCTCGAGGGCGAGGGTGACGCCGATGACGGGTGCGGAGACGTACGGGTGCGTGTTGTAGAACTCGAGGTGACGCTTCAGGGCCGCAATCTGGTCATCCCTGTTGGGATAGAGCTTCTTGATCGCGGGGATCATGGCGTAGCACCAGCCGCCGTTCTGCATACGCTCGTAGTTCCACGAGCCCTGCAGGTACTGGTGACGGTTGAAGACCGCGAGGCGATCCTGCTTGGTAAGGTGGACGCCCTTTTCCTGAATCTCTTCTGCCATTGCTAATCACACTCCCTTGCAAGCCTAGTAGTTGTCGATGATGTCGCCCAGCGGGTCGCCGGAGCCCACGGCACCGGAGCCGCCGTTCTGCTTGGCGTACTCCTTGAGGCCGAGGTAGATGAAGGCGAGCGAGAGGCCGATGACGCCCAGGGCGATAAGGGTGAGCTGGGAGATGGCAGCGAGAACGAAGCCGAGCGCGAAGAACGGCCAGACCTCCTTGGTGGCCATCATGTTGATGACCATGGCGTAGCCCACGCAGCAGACCATGCCGCCGCCGACGGCCATGCCGCCGGAGAGCCAAGCGGGCATCGCGTTGAGCGCCGCGGTCACGGCGTCACCGGGGATGAAGCAGAGGGCCGCAGCTGGGATGGCAATACGGGCGCCCTGCATGCAGATGGCAACGATCTGCCAGCGCTCGATACCGGCCATGTCATCGTTCTCGGCGCACTTGTCCATGCCGTGGACCATAGCCGTTGCGATGGTACGGCAGACCATAGTGAGGAACAGGCCGGCGACGGACAGAGGCACGGCGACGGCGATGGAGGTGGTCATGGCCTCGTTGGGGTCGGAGCCGCCGTTGATAGCGATGACCATGAGGATGGCGGAGGCAACGGACGCGAGAGCCGCATCAGGAGCAACGGCGGCACCGATGTTGGCCCAGCCAAGGGCAATCATCTGGAGCGAGCCGCCCAGGAGGATTCCCTCCGCAGGGTGACCCGTCACAAGGCCGATAAGCGTGCATGCGACCAGAGGCTGGTGGAACTCCCACTCGTCGAGGATGCCCTCCATGCCTGCCAGGAAGGCGACGATGATAACGAGCAGAATCGAAATTGGTGACATAACCCCTCCTTAACCCTACTTGTTGGCCGACTGCTCGGCGAGCTCGCTCTCGGCCTTCTTGATGATGGCGTCGTAGGACTCTGCCTTGTCAGCTGGGACCTTGCGGATGTCAAAGTCGACGCCCTTGGCCTTGATCTTCTCGAGAGTGTCAACGTCGTTCTGATCCATGGCGAGTGCGTTGGTCACGACGACCTTGCCCACGGAGTGGGCCATGGAACCAAGGTTGAGCTTCTTGACGGGGACGCCGCCCTCGATGGCGCGAAGGGCGTCCTGTGGGGTCTCGAAGAGGAGCATGGCGTGAGTGTTGCCAAAGCGGGGGTCCTTCGCGATCTCGCAGATCTTCTTAATGGGAACCACGTGTACGTGGACTCCCGGAGGGGCCGCCTGGATAATCATGGTCTTGCGGAGCTGGTCTGCGGCAACGCCGTCGGAGCAGACAATGATGCGGTCGGGGTTGGCCGCCTTGGTCCAGGTGGTTGCGACCTGACCGTGGAGCAGACGGGTGTCAACACGTGCGAACACAATCTTGATGTGCCCGTCACCGATGACCGTTCCCTCCGGAATGGCGCCCGCGGGCGCAGCAGCGGTTGCCGCGGCAGCTGCGGGAGCGGCCTCCTTGGGCTCAAGCTCCTCCGGCTTGATGCGGATGCCGTTCTTTGCCTCGGTAAAGACGTCCTTGGCGATTGCAGCCGCGGACTCCTCACTCATGCGATCGCCGTAGGCCTGGATGAGCATGGGCAGGTTGAGACCCGTCACCATGACCCAGTCCTCGTGGCCCTCGCTCGCAAGCAGGCCGTTGACCTGGTTGAATGGGGTGGCGCCCCAAAGGTCGACGAAGAAGAGCACGTGCTCCTGCTCGTCGAACGATGCGACGGCATCCTTCAGCTTCGCTTTGAGGTCATCGGGACCCATGTCAGGCGTCAGGGTAACAGCGGCAACATCCTTCTGCGGCCCAAAGATCATCTGGCCGGACTCCATGATCCCTTCGGCGAACTTGCCGTGGCTGGCTAGAACGATACTGACCATTCTTCCTCCTTACGCATCTCTCGTACCGTCAACAGAAAACGCGTCAAATGTGAAGAGGCGTTCATGTTTTCTTCTCCCATCCTTCATGCCTCATATCGCGGCTTGACCTACAATCAGTTTGGTGATAAAGAACAGTTCCTCCGCTGC
>CAJMLD010000049.1 GCA_905214175.1 uncultured bacterium | reverse complement strand
TGCCGTCGGGCTGCACCATGATGTTCTGCGGCTTGATGTCGCGGTGGATGATGTCGTGGTTGTGGGCCACGGAGAGCGCCTGGGCAATCTGCGAGCCAATCTGCGCGACCTTCTTGCAGTCGAGCGCGCCATGCTTGCGGATACCGCTCTTGAGGTCGGTGCCACGCAGGTACTCCATGATGATGTAGTAGGTGTCCCCGTCCTTGCCCCAGTCGTAGACCGAGACAATGTACGGGCTGTTGAGCGCTGCTGCTGCCTGCGCCTCTTGCTTGAAGCGCGCGGCGAACGAGGGGTCGGTTGCATACTGGGGCAGCATCGTCTTGATTGCGACGGTCCTCCCCAGAACCTGGTCCATGCCACGGTATACCGTGGCCATGCCTCCCGTGCCCACCTTGTCGAGGACCTGGTACCTTCCACCAAGGACCCTGTCTGCCATCTACCTCTCCTATCACCCAAGCGGCAACACCGCGTCTTATATCTACGTTTGAAGTGCTCTGCGGCTCGCGTTCGTAACAGCTAGCTCGTACCGTGCAGTGGTCGTGCGTTTCTCATCAGCTTGCGCCAAGCGCCTGAATGTTGAGGCAGCTCGCAAGGACCGGCCCCGCCACGCCAGCGGCGTACCCCTCGACGTCAGTGCCATCCGCTCCTTCGATTGCGACGGAGATGATGAGTGTGGGGTTGTCGTACGGCGCGAAGCCGATGAAGAACGAGTTGATCTTTCCGTCCTCAATCTGGGCGGTGCCGGTCTTGCCGGCAACCTGGACGCCCTGGACCTTGGCCCTTCTGCCGGTGCCGTGGTCCACGACGCCGAGCATGGCCTCCTTGACCTTGGATGCCGTGTCTGCCGAGATGGCCTGACCCAGGGACTTGGGCTGCGTGGTGGAGATGACGGCGCCCTCGGGCGAGAGCACGTGATCTACCACGTAGGGGTTCATGACCACGCCGCCGTTAGCAACGGCCTGGGCGACCATGGCGTTCTGCATGACCGTCACCTGTGGACCGGCGGGGCTGGGGTGCTGGCCAACGGGCTGGCCGCAGGCGGCCCAGGCCGTCTCCCACTCGGTCATCTCGGAGGGTTCGGGCATGAGCGAGGCCAGCGTGTTGAAGTCCTGGCCCACGTTGGTCCCATAGCCAAAGGCGTCGGCGTACTTCACGAGGTTAGAAGCGCCAACCTGCACGCCCACCTGGCCAAAGACCGTGTTGGAGGAGAGGGCGAAAGCCTCCTTCAGGGTGGGGGTGCCGTAGTCGTTATAGCCGTAGTTGCTCACTTCTGCGCCGCCAATGGTCAGCGCGGGCTCGGCGTCGTAGGCCGTGTCGAGCGTAGTGGTGCCGGTATCAAGTGCTGCGGAGAGCGTGACCGCCTTGAAGGTGGAGCCAGGCGAGTAGAGCGCCTGCGTGGTGCGGTCGAGCAGCTGGGAGCCCGAGCCACCCGAGTCCATGATGCTGTCCAGCTGGTCGTAGGAGTACGTGGGCGCGCTGGCCTTGGCGAGAATGGCTCCCGTGGAGGGGTCGAGTACCACCACGGCGCCCGTGTAGCCCTCGAGCGCAGACTCTGCAGCGCGCTGCATCTGGGAGTTGATCGTGAGGGCCACGGTGTTGCCGGGCTCCTGGACTCCAGCCAGCGAGTAGAGTGCGCTCCTCCAGTCAGAGTAGTTCGAGCTGCCCGTGAGCGTGTCGTTCATCGTCGACTCGATGCCGGAGGAGCCGTAGCGCGTCGAGATGTAGCCAACCGTGTGCGACGCAAGCGAGCCCTGCGGATAGGAGCGCAGGTAGGTGCCGTCCTCCTGGCGCACACTCTCGGCCAGCGTCACACCGTCGGAGGTGATGATGGCGCCACGCTGCACGTAGGCGCTCTTGGCAATGGTGTGGTTGTTGGACGACATGTGCTGGATGGTGCTCGCGTTGATCACCTGCAGGTAGGTGAGGTTCGCGATGAGTGCTGCAAAGAGCACCGCGAAGGCGGTGATGAGGGCGGTGAGGCGCTTGCCCAGGGCCACGCGGCCAAGGACGCCGGACTCCTCGCCCTGAACCTCAAAGCGGGCACGCGCATGCGAGCCGTGGACAAAGGCGGACGCCTGGGCGCCCAGCAGAGACACGCGGCCGTTTCCGCCTTGGGGGGTGCTGGCCACAAGCTGGGCCTCGCGGCCTGTGCCCTCATCGCCTGCGCGCAGGAGCAGGCCCACAATGATGAAGCTCGAGAGCAGCGAGCTGCCGCCCTGGCTCATGAAGGGGAGCGTCACGCCCGTGAGGGGCAGGAGCTTGGTGACGCCGGCAATGATGAGGAACGCCTGGAAGCCGATGACCGTGGTGAGACCCACTGCCGCGAAGGCGGAGGAATCGGACTTGGCGCGCGCCGCCGTGGCAAACCCGCGTACGCAGAAGAGCATGTAGAGGATGATGACGGCGCTGGCGCCCAAGAGCCCCATCTCCTCGGCGATGGCCGAGAAGAGAAAGTCGCTCTCGACAAAGGGGATGAGCGTGGGGAGGCCCTTGCCAATGCCCGTGCCCACCAGGTCGCCGTCGGCGATGGAGTAGAGCGACTGCACGATCTGGTAACCGCTGTTTTGCGCATCGGTCCACGGGTCAAGCCAGATGTCCACGCGAATCTTCACGTGCGAGAAGAAGTGGTAGCAGAAGAAGAAGCCAATGACGAGAAGGCCTATGGCGATAAACACGTAGCTCCATCGGCCCGTGGCCACATAGAGCATGACCACGAAGTACATGAAGAAGAGCAGGGCGCTGCCCAGGTCGCGCTCAAAGATAACGATGAGGAGGCTGATGCCCCACATGATGAAGAGGGGAAGCAGCATACGGAAGCGCGGGATGCGGAAAGGTCCCACACGATGTGCGGTGACGGAGAGCGCCTCGCGGTTGGAGGCAAGGTAGAAGGCCAGGAAGAGGACGATGAGAATCTTTGCGAGCTCGCCCGGCTGGAACGAGAAGCTGCCAAACGTGAGCCAGAGCTTGCTGCCGTTCTTCTCGGTACCAATGATCATGGGCAGGATGAGCAAGATCACGCCCACAAGGCCCAGCGTGTACTTGTAGTCCGCCAAATTGTCGAGGTTGCGCACAAAGAAGAGCGTCGCAATCATGGCCGCAACCGAGACAAAGAGCCAAAGGACCTGGTTCTCGGCAAGGTCCGGTGCAAGCCTCGTGACAAAGGCGATGCCTATGCCCGAGAGTAGAAAGACTACGGGCAAGATCACGGGGTCCGCGTCGGGCGCGAGGACGCGCACGGCCACATGGGCCGCGGCAAACGCCACGAAGAGTCCCACGGGAACAGCGAGCGTACCCAGGGAGAGGGCCACGTTGTCGTTCACGATGTAGAGGGCGTAGAGCAGGACCACCGGCACGGCTGCCAGGCAGAGGAAGAGAAGCTCCATGTTCCTGCGGTTACCACCGTGGGTTTTCTCGTTGGCCACGCTCACTCACCCCCGTTTGTCTGCGTCTGGTCTCCAGCTGCGTCGGTACTCGTCGCGGTGTCTCCGCCATCTGGGCTCGCGGCGGAATCGGCAGTTGGTTCGCCTGTCTGGGTGCCATCCTCCGGCGTCGCCTCGCCCGTGGGGTTGCCCTCGGCCGTGACTTCGGCGGCCTTCTCGGCGGCCTTGGTCTTCTCGGCATCGATCTGCGAGCGATACGACTCAACGGTGGAGAGGGCCTCTTGCTCGCTGTTGACGTGGATGCCGCCGTTTTCGAGCTGCGTGGCCACGTTTGTTGGCAGGTCATTCACTTCGACCGCCGTGGTCTGCACCAGGTCCGAGAGCGAGACGCCAAGAATCTCACCGTCAATTCCCTGGTAGATGCCAACGGTATCGCCGTCGACCCCCAGGTACCACTCGTTTTTTGCAAAGGCAAAGATGGCGCCGAAAACCACGACGGCCACCAGTACCATGGCCACCACCACGCGGAGGGCAAAGCCCACCGAGTGTTTGCGCGCTGCGGCGGCTACGCCGTCGTTTAGGATGTCCACCACGATGACGGTCACGTTGTCGGCGCCACCAGCGGTAAGCGCGGCCGAGACCAGATTGTCTGCGGCCTGCTGCGGGGTTGCGCTCGAGACTGCTAGCGACTCTATCTCGCTGTCGGGAATCATGCTGGAGAGACCGTCGGAGCAGATGATGACGCGGTCGCCGTTGGCGACCTCGATCGAGAAGTGATCGGCGTACATGTCTGGGTCGGAGCCCAGAGCGCGCGTGATGATCGAGCGCGAGGGGTGCACGCGCGCCTCGTCGGCGGTTATCTGCCCGGCATCGACAAGCTCCTCGACGTAGGAGTGGTCGCGCGTCACGCGCACCAGCGTCCCGGCGTGGAGGAGGTAGATGCGAGAATCGCCAACGTGGGCTATGGCCATGCGGTTGCCCTCGATGAGCGCCGCCGATGCCGTGCAGCCCATGCCGGGCTTGCCGCGGCCTTCCTCGGCACCCTTAATGACGGCCAGGTTGGCGGCCTCGATTGCGGTGCCCAGGAGGGTGTCGTCCGCCGTAGCGGGGGCCTTCTCGCCAATGGTCTCGACTGCGATGGAGCTTGCCACTTCGCCGGCCGCGTGGCCGCCCATGCCGTCGCACACGGCAAAGCAGGGCGTGCGGATGAGGAACGAGTCCTCATTGTGGCTTCTTACCAGGCCAACGTCAGAGCGGGCGCCCCATGAGATGAAGGCGTTCTTGCCGCAGGTGGCGTCTGCGCCGGCGCGGCCCTCTACGGGGATAGTCGCGCGCCCCGGCGCGTTTACGGGCTCCTGCGGTTGGGTGGTGTCCGGGGACGTTGTCGCGTTTTCGTCGTGAGGGGCCTCGTTCGAGAGAGACGCGCTTGGAGCGGGTTGCTCTACGGCGGCGTGAACGGGCTGCTCAACAGCGGCGTGCTTGCCCACCGGAGATGTGGAGGGGATGTCGGGCACTGTCGTGTCGGCAGGTGCGTTCTTGAGCGCGTTCTGTGGGTCTTCGGCGGCCATTATTGGCGGCTCACTCGCATGACGGTATCGCCAACCTGCACCTCGTCGCCGTCACGCAGGGTCACGGGCTGGTCGATGGTGTGTCCGTTGACCATGGTCCCGTTGGTGGAGCCAAGGTCCTCGAGGACAAGCGCCGGTCCCTGGATGGTGAAGCGCGCATGCGTTGCCGAGACGTACGGCTCGTCGATGACGATGTCAGATGAGGGGGAGCGGCCAACGACCACGGGGCCAAGCACGTCTACGTGCAGGCCGCGCATGGCACGCGAGCCCTTCTCGACATCCACGCACCAGATGGCGGTGTCCCTGCGCTGGCCGCGCACCAAGCCCACGCCCGCGCGCATGGCCGCAAAGAGGAACACGTAGAGAAGGACCACCAGGATGATTCGCCCGGCGAAGAGGATTAGGTCAATCATGGCCTAGCTCTCCCTGAACTCGAGGTTCACGAGGCCAACCGTGATAAGGTCGCCGTCGCGCAGGACGCACTCATCCACGTCGACATCGTTCACGAGCGTGCCGTTGGTAGAGTTGAGGTCCACAATGTGCCAGTTGCTCCCGTCGTAAGAGAGCTCGGCGTGGCGGCGCGAGACGTTGGGGTCGCGCAGGTAGATGCCACACTGCGACCGCTCGCGGCCAATGAGGCACGAGGGCGCCTGGGCGGCGTAGGTGCGACCGCTCTGTCGGTCGATGAGCATGCAGGCTGCGGGACGCGTGGTGCGCGCGGCGTCTGGCGTAGCTGCGGCTGCGGGCGCATTGCGTCGACGGGTGTCGGGCACTGCTCGCGGAGCCTGGCGAACGGCCTGCGGCTGCGGGGCGGGAGCGGGGAAGTTCGCGGGCTGCGGGGTTGCCTCCATCACGGCCTGGGCCTGCTGCTGGACTGCCGGGGAGATGGGCTTGACCACCGGCGGCACTGTGGCTCCAACAGGCGTTGCAACCGGTACGGCCACGGGTGCCACAACCTGCGAGGGGCTGGCGTCGATGTAGGGAACGGGCATGGGCGTAGACGAGGAGGGCGAGGCCATGGCGGGGATCACACCGCCGGCAGGCTCGATGTAGTCCATGGGCATGACGTCCAGGCCGGCATCCGTTCCGCTGGGCGAGGGCTGCGGAGCCGCCGCGGGGGCTGCGGGCTGGGGAATGGGATTGAGGTGGCCAGCGGACGAGCGGCGGGGCCTTCCGATGGCGGCCGCACCACCCACGCTGGAGTTGCCGCCGAGAAATGCGCGCTCCTCCTCGCGAAGGCGGGCGAGCGTCTGCTCGTTGACGTTCTCCGCATCGACGTAGAACTTGCCGGACTTTAGGGACTCGTCGACCATGAAGCGCACGAGCGGCCTGCCCACCAGGGCATAGCCCTTCTTGTTGGCGGACTCGGTGATGAACTCACCAAGTTCGTAGTCAATGCGCTCGTAGAGGGGGCGCATGAGCGAATCGTCCTCGGCAGAGACCAGCACCGTATAGAGTGCGGGCGCAGTGTCTACGCCGTCGATGCGGTACGTCTCGCTCTCCATCTTGCGAGCGGCATGCTTCGCGAGCTTCTTGAACGAGAACGGCTCTGCGTAGCCCTGTGGTGCAGACTCGAAGACCGAGCTTATCCGGCCCTCAAAATCACTGAGAAAGCTCATCTAAGTCCTCGCCTTCCTGGTCCCCAGCCAGAGGACCTCTCAGGACGGTTTCTATACACAAAAACACACTCAAGAATACAGCAAGGCCACAGCCCTCCACTATGTGGCCAAACCAATACCCGTTAGATTCCATTCTGCAGGCGAGAAGCCAAAACAAGGTGATGGAGACGACGCCCAATACCTGCCCAAGCACGCCCGAGGCAACGCTTCCCCTCATGGCGACGGCAGACGCGAGAAGCGCGGAGACGCCACAGCCTGCCACGATGATCCAGGTAGCTGGGCTTTCAAGCAGGGGAGCCAAAGCCGCGATGGTGGTTTGGGCCGAGAAGCCGCTTGTCGAGGCGGCACCTGACAGAAGCGAGAGAAGTGCCCCAGCGGCGCCCGTTGCGGCCGCCGGCAGCGGATCCATGCCGTAGCCTGCCAACGCGATGCCTGCTGCAGGCGAGCTGAGACAGGCGGGTGCAAGCACGGCTGCGGTGGAGACGTGATCGGTATGGCCGCAGGTAACCCACCATGCCGCAAAGCACACCGCAACGGCGAGGGCAAGCGGGAACGATGCCGAGGTGACGTTTGCCGTGGCAAGGGCAACAACCAAAGCAAAGCCGGATATGGCGGAGCCAAGGGGTGGCCATGCGGCGCACGCCGCAGCCGAGACAAGGGAACCTACCAGCGTAAACGCCGGTGTTGTGCCTGGCAGGGCTGACAGGATGACGTGCATTGCGAAAAACGTGCACGCCGCGGAGGCCGCCCGTTCGAGCGCAGGGGCAAGCCAGGGCAGGCGCACGTGCGCTGGCAGGTCAGAGGGCTCGGCGGCCACCGAGGGATCGTCGTTCTCGGACTGGTCAACCAACTCGCGGAGCGACTCAGCGCCCTCGGCCCCATCACCCAACGCAGGAAGGACGCCCCGCGCGAACTCCTTTACGGACGAGGTCCGCTCGGACGTCGTGGGCGATAGGGCGCGAAGCAGAGCGGCCTCGGCCTCCGGCGCAAGGCTGGGGTCGAGCTTCGAGATGGGAGGCTTGGGACCGCGAAAGATTGCGTCGAGCGAGCCCCTGGGCGTTGCGGAGGCAAAGGGGCTTCTCGCCGTGAGCGCCTGCCAGGTCACGACGGCAAGCGAGAAGACGTCGGTTCGCTCGTCGACGAGAAGACCCTGAATTTGTTCCGGTGGCATATAGCCCACGGTGCCCCCGCGCGCTCCGCCATAGCCTGCTGCCGAGGCGAGCGTTGCCATACCAAAGTCGGCGAGCTTCACGGTGCCCTGACGGTCAATCATGATGTTCGTGGGCTTAATGTCCAGGTGGAGCACGCCGTTTTCGTGGGCGTACGTGAGCGCTGCCGCAACCGAGCGCAGCACGTGGGCGCATTCTTCGTGCGTGAGAACGCCGTCTTCCACGCGGGCCAGCAGCTCCGCCAGGTTGAGGCCGTCGACATACTCCATGACCAGGTAGGCGTACGTGCCGTCGGACTCGAAGTCGTAGACCGTCACTATGTTGGGGTGGGCGAGGAGACAGGCCGTGCGTGCCTCCGCCAGCGCCTCGTCGGCCGTGGAGACAGAGATGCCGCCCGCATCCTCGCTGGCCAGGAGGGGTATGCGCTTGATTGCCACCCGGCGCTGCAGGCGCGTGTCCCAGCAGGTGCATACGGTGCCAAAGCCGCCAGCCCCTCGTCGCGCGAGCACGCGGTAGCGCCCAAGGAGCGTCTCCTCGGGAATGGTATGCGTGCCGGGCCTCACCGGCCGAACGGTGCTTTGTGTGGGGTTGGTGCTGCCCACGGCGACTCCCTGTTGTGCGTTTGTGGTTTGGTTTCTGCTGGCCGTGATGAGGACATTCTACCTAAATGGGATGGATGCGGTATCGGACGGGCGCCAATGCAGCCCTCGAGCGCTCTTGAATGCCCATTTTTGCTCTGACTTTCACCAAACTTCTGTTGGCAATTCCGGTTGGATGCTGTAAGATATCCCAGCACGCGGGCGTGGCGGAATTGGCAGACGCGTACGGTTCAGGTCCGTATGAGAGCAATCTCATGAAGGTTCAAGTCCTTTCGCCCGCACCATGAAATTTAAGGGCGTTTCCGCAGGTAGATGGCTCAAGGCCACAAGCGGGAACGCCCTTTTCCTGTCTCTAGGCGCAAGCCAGGCGCTTTTTCGGCTCTTTGGCATGCTTACGAGTCAAATAGACAAGCGGCGCCAACGCAAATCGCGCTGGCGCCGCCTCGTCATTCTCAGCGACATGCTCTACTTGTCGGCGTCCTCATCATCTTCGTCGTCATCGCCAAAGAGATCCCAGTCATCGTCGGACTTCTCGTGGTTGTAGTACTGCTCGCGCGTGCGACGCTCGAGGATAAACGAGATGAGCAGGCATATCAGCATGCCGCCAATAACGAGGCAAATCACGCCCGTCCTGTCGGTAAAGAGCCAGTTGAAGAATTCCTCCATGCGTAAGCCTCCCGGGCTTTGGGCCCGCAAGGGGCCAGCGGATACCGCACAAGTATATACTTGGAGCGCCGTCGGGCTGCAGCTGCGGCTTTGGCGCGCCGAACATCGCTGCGGCACATCGTCGCACATACGCAAGGGAGTTTACACATGCTCGACATTAAGTTCGTGCGAGAGAATCCAGACCTCGTCGATAAGTCCTGTGCTTCTCGCCAGAACGCGCATTGGGATCGCGAGCGCTTCTTCGAGCTTGACGAGGAGCGCCGCTCGGTCATTGCCGAGGTGGAGCAGCTGCAGGCAGAGCGCAACGCCATCTCCAAGCAGGTTGGCCAGCTCATGCGCGATGGCAAGAAGGACGAGGCTGAGGCCGCCAAGGCAAAGGTCGCAGCTAGCAAGGACCGCATTGCCGAGCTTAACGAGAAGCGCACATGCTCCGCCCTGATACTGCTCTGACCTGAATACAGGGATATTGTAGCAGAGCAA
>CAJMLD010000048.1 GCA_905214175.1 uncultured bacterium | reverse complement strand
AGGCCAGGATGTACTGCTGTCCACGGTCCTCCCGGTGCCCACAATTGTCGACAGCACCCGTGCTAAGGAGATTGTGGAGATTGACCTTCTCCCGGACGAGCTAGAGGCGCTGAGAAAGTCCGCCGACATGCTTCATAGCCTGGACGAGAAGCTCTAGGCGTTTTACGGCTTTGATGCAAAGTAACCCCCACTGTGGCGCCGGATTGGCGCCACAGTGGGGGTTACGTGCGGGGTTGCTGCCAAAAATGGCCTTGTGGCGCCCCGGCCTGCGACCGGCCCGCGCCCCGCCCGCCGCTACAGCAGCACGCCGGCAACCACCAGCGCGACGCATGCCACGAGCACCGCCACGTCGCGGCCCTCCATGGGATAGCGTTTGAAGCTGCTCTCGCGCGTGCGCAGGTAAAAGCCGCGCTGCTCGGCGGCAAGCGCCGTCGCGTCGGTCTTGCCCACCGAGCTCACCAGCAGCGGCACGCACAGCGGCAGCATGAGCTGCAGCTTGCGGATGGGGTTCTTGGTGTCGTACTCCACACCGCGCGCCGTCTGCGCCTCCATAATCGCGTTCATCTCCTGGCTGAACACCGGCACAAAGCGCAGCGCCGTGGTAAACGTGAACGCGTAGCGGTATGGAATGTGCAGCACCTCGACGCAGGCGTTGGCAAGGTCATTGAGCTTGGTCACGCTCAGCATGAGGATGAGCGGCAGCGCCACGCCCAGAAGGCGCAGGCATGCCTTGCTACCCGTGACCAGGCCGTCCGTGGTCATCCACGCAACCACCGGCTCCCCGCCGCGCACAAACGCGGTCTGCAGTAGAAGCATCACCACCGCCAGCGGCACCAGCAGCTTGAGCAGCGAGATTAGCTTGGACGTGGCGTGCGCATACGCGCCCAGCGCAAAGGTGAGGGCGAGAAGTGCCAGCAGCATGGGATAGGTGTCAGCCAGAAACATCGCGACGATGATTGCCGCGGCAATGCCCAGCTTGGTCACCGGGTTCAGCCGATGCAGCAGGGTGTCTCCCGGCACGTAGTCGATCACGTTAACCACGGCGTACCATCTCCTCGGTGAGGTCGACGATGCCAGACACCTGGCTGATTCCGGCAAATTCGGGTGACAGCTCGCGCGCGAGTACCTCGGAAAGCTCGATGACCTGCGGCGCCTTTACGCTTGCTTTCCGCATGAGCTCCGCGTTGGAGAACATCTCGAGCGTGCCCCCTCGGTCGAGGATGCGTCCGTTTGCCATGACCACGATCCTCTCGGCAAAGTCCGAGACAACCTCCATGTCGTGGCAGACCATGATTACGGCGCAGCCGCGCTCGGCCATCTCGCTCACGGTGTCCATCACGGTCATGCACTCGCGGTAATCAAGGCCGCTCGTGGGCTCGTCGAGAAGGACCACCTCCGGCTCCGTCACCACCACGGAGGCCAGGGCGACCATCTGCCGCTGACCGCGTGAGAGCGAGAAGGGCGCCTCGTCCGCAGGCAGCCCAAAGCGCTCGATCACCGCCTGAGCCCGCGTGCGCGCGTCCTTCTCGTCCACACCCTGCAACGTGAGGCCAAAGGCAACCTCCTCGAGCACGGTGTCCTTGCAGAGCTGGTAGTCCGGGTTCTGGAAGAGCGTTGCGCAGTGGGCGGCAATTGCGCTGGTGGGAACCTCGTGCGTGTCGAGACCCGCCAACCGCACGGTGCCCGAAGCCGGGCGCAGCAGGCCGTTAAGGAGCTTGGTGAGAGTGGTCTTGCCGGCGCCGTTCTGGCCAACGATGCCCACGACCTCGCCGGGGAACACCCGCATGTTCAGGTGGTCGACGGATGCCGTGCCCCCGGGATAGGCAAAGCTCACGTCCTCGAGGCTCACCACCGGCTGCGCGCCCTCCGCATGCGGGCGCGGCGCGGCCACGTGCTTGGAGCCGGCGCGGAAGCCCGCCTCGCGCGTGTCCTCCTCGGCGCTCGCCACGTGGCAGCTGGTCTTGGACGCTGGCTGCACCAACCCTGTGATGAGAGACTTGGCCTCGGGCACGGTGAGGCACGGGGCGCCTCCCGCAACCAGGCCGTCCTTGGCAAGCGAGTTGTACACGCGCGCCACGCGCGGGCTGTCGACACCAATGCGCCGCAGCTCGTCGCCGTGCGAGAAGACCTCGCGCGGTGTGCCATCGAGCACGAGTGACCCCTTGCTCATCACCAGGATGCGGTCACAGTACTCCGAGAGCAGCGCCACCTTCTGCTCGATGACCACCACGGTGACGCCCTCCTCGCGCACCTTACGCAGCGTCTCAAAGACGAGTGCGGAGGACGCGGGGTCCAGCGCAGCGGTTGGCTCGTCGAGCACTAGCACGCGCGGGCGCATGGCGAGAATGGCGGCGATGGCCACCTTCTGCTTCTGGCCGCCCGAGAGCGTGGCTATCTCGCGGTCGCGCAGGTTGGAGATGCCCACGGTCTCGAGCGTCTGTGCAACGCGTCCTTCGATCTGGTCATGGGGCACCCCAAAGTTCTCGAGACCAAAGAGCATCTCGTCCTCGACCACCGAAGCAACCATCTGGGTGTCGATGTCCTGCAGAACGCTGCCAACTACCTGCGAGATGTCGGTGAGCGAAACGTCGCAGGTGTCGCGCCCGTCCACCAGCGTGGCGCCATAGAGGGCGCCGCGGTAGTGGTGGGGGATGGCACCCGACATCACGGAGGCGAGCGTGGACTTGCCGGCACCCGAGGGACCAATCACGCCCACGAACTCGCCCTCGCCGATGCTCAGCGACACGTCGTGCAGCGCGGCGTCTTCGCTGTTCTCGGCGCCGCCCTCGGCGGGCGCGTCGTAAGAGAACGTTACGTGGTTCATCTCGATGATGGGCCTATCTTCCCGTGCGGTCATAAGAGCCTTTCGACAAAATGAGACAAGGGGACAGTCCCCTTGTCTCACGAGCGATTCACCATCCTAGCGGAACTACTTCTTGAGGACCTTCTTGAGGGGGAAGTAGAGCGCCTGCACCACGACGGCATTGAAGACGGCGGTGCCCAGGACGAGGGGGATCTTCACGACCACGGTGCCAAGCGCCGCGCCCATGATGAGCGTGCCGGCCACGGCGAAGAGCGCGCCGGAGACGAGCGTGGTCAGGAACGCGGCGACGAGCGGGGTGACGTTGCGACCGCCAATCTCGAGGGGACGGCGGATGAGGGCGGCCATTACCAGCGCGGCGATAAGCTCGGTTGCGAAGTTAAGCCCGGGGATTGAGGTGGTGAGCTGGATGACTGCGGCCGAGACTAGGCCAAAGACGGCCGCCTGGCCAAAGCCGGCGTTGGAGAGCAGAATCGCCAGCGCGTAGGAGGCAATGATGAACTGCGGCTTGATGCCCACGATGGCAAGGGCGTTGCCCACGGTCATGTTGAGGATGAAGCCTGCGGCGAGAAGGACGGCGAGAAGGACGAGCGAGGAGACGTCGGCCTTGCCGGAGTGCTCGGCGGTGGTAACGGTGCGTGCCTGGCTTGCGTTCTGCTGGGACATGGTGGGTTCCTTTCGTTTGCGCTGCTTGCGGGGGTGTGGCTGAGGGCGGACGGGCTAGTTGTTGACCTTGAGGGCCTTGCACACGGGGATGTAGAGGGCCTGGACGAGAATGGCGTTGAAGATGCCGGTTGCAAAGACCACGGGGAGCATGGCGGCGGCGAGCTCCTGAGCGGCGCCAACCATGGCGATGCGGATGACCATGAAGATGACGCCGGAGACCACGGTGGTGACGAAGGTGCCGATGGCGGGCACGAACTTCTTGGCGCCGCCGCGCATGCCGGCGCTCACGATGACGGCCATGAGCATGGCGGCCACGCCCTCGGCGGCGAAGTCAACAAAGGGGGAGGTGGTGGTGATCTGAATCACAGCCGCGGAGATGAGGCCGATGACCAGGGCCTGCGGGACGTTGGGGCGAATGACCAGGATGGTGAGGCAGAATGCCGAGATGATGAACTCGGGGCTGATCATGCCGCCGGAGACGCTGGAGATGGCCTTGCCCACGGTGAAGTTGAGGATGAAACCGGCTGCGAGCAGGACGGCGAGAAGCACCAGGGCACGGACATCGAGCTTGCCGTGATCTTCGGAGGTGACGGTGCGGGCCTGCTGGTTGGTGGTGTTCTCGGACATGGCTTTGTTCCCTTCTGTTTGATGGCGCTGCGTGTGATCTCGAATGGCTCATTGGGTGTGCTGGCACAAAAAAGAGGGCCCCCGGTCAAACCGGGAGCCCTCTTAGTTCGCGAATATATGGCGCGAGAGACTCACGATCGACCGACCGCTTGCGAATCGCGCCACCACCAGTTCATGGACGTACGTGCGACGTTAGCGGCGATGCGGTTCATCTCTGGCGCTCCTCTCGTGAATCTTGCCGCTTGGGCAGTTTGTGCTTGTTGCGGCACACTTTACGCCCGTTATGCCTGCGGCCGCAACCCCCATTTTTGTTAAGCCTTGGTAACGCGGGGCTGAAGGGATGCGGTGCGGGCGAGGCCAACTCGCGGCAGGCACCCGTCTGTGCTACGCTGCCTGCCAGGGAATGAGGCCTCCCCGGCGGACGCGCTCGCCAAACCGCATGGTGCTGATGGCTTCTGCGTTGGGCGGAATCCCGCTCGTCTCGTTTGGAAGGTTGCGACCATGCCTGCGCTGTTTGATTGCCTTGCCGTCTGCGCTGGGGGAGCGCTTGGCTCGCTTCTCCGCTACCTCATCTCGCTTGCGCCGTTCAAGAGCGTGGGAGACGCGGGCTTCCCGCTGGCGACCCTTCTCACCAACATTGTGGGCGCGTTCGTGATTGGGCTTATCGTTGCCACTGTTGCCGCAGGTCACGAGCTTGACTCGCGGCTCGTCCTCTTCCTCAAGGTGGGCCTCTGCGGCGGCTTCACCACGTTCTCTACGTTTGCGCTCGAAAGTGTTGGTCTGGTGCAGCGCGGTGAGCCGCTGGTCGCCGTGGCGTACGTGATGTTGAGCGCCGGCCTAGGCATGGCCGCCGTGCTTCTCGCCCAGCAGGTGGCTGCGTAGGCGCAAGCTGAGGGGGGCTTGCCTTTCTGGGGGGTCTCATTGGCCTCGGCTTGCGCAGATTATCGCTATTTCCTAACACCGACAGGCAACAACTGGGCAAACGAAAGCGGCGATTAAGAAATGGCGATATTCTGCGAGGGGAGAGGGCGGGATGACTCCAGAGGCGGGTCCTGACGTCCTGGTATGTGACCGCCGCCTCGTTCACACAATTGCTGGTTCCGAGTGCTGTTCTGGAACTCCGGCCAACAGTTTGGGAACAAAAATGGTGAAACGAGGCCCACAGCATAGTGGGCCGTGCATTTCAACCACATTGGAGGAGCCATGAACGAGGTCGAGAAGTGCATCCGTGAGCGTCGCAGCACCCCTAGGTTCAAGCGGGTTCCCGTGGCGCGCGAGCTGGTCGAGCGTGTCATCGAGGCGGGTTTGTGGGCGCCCTCGGGCATGGGCAAGCAGTCTCCCATCATCGTTGCCGTGACCAACCGCAAGCTGCGCGACGAGCTGGCCGAGGAGAACCGCCGCATCATGGGTGCCCCGGAGGGCATGGACCCGTTCTATGGCGCGCCCGTTGTCCTGGTGGTTCTCGCCAGCGCCGCCATGCCCACGCGCGTGTACGACGGCTCGGCGACCATCGAGAACATGCTGCTTGCCGCGCACTCGCTTGGCCTGGGTGGCCACTGGATCCACCGTGCCAAGGAGGAGTTCGAGGAGCCTCGCTACAAGGAGCTGCTGGCAAGTCTGGGCGTGGAGGGCGACTACGAGGGCATCGGCCACGTGGTGATTGGCTACCCTGACGCCGAGAAGGCCCAGCCTGCGCGCAAGGATGGCCGTGTTTTCTGGGCGGAGTAGTACCCGCGATTGCCTCAGCCATTGCCCGGTAGCAAGGCCAGAAAGGACAAACCATGCGCGTCACGCACATCTACCACAGCGGCTTTGCCGTCGAGCTCCCAGCTTGCACGATGCTCTTCGACTGGTACACGGGCGAGCTCCCCAAGCTTCGGCGAGACCTACCGCTTATCGTGTTTGTCTCGCACGAGCACCACGACCACTACGGTCAGTGCATCTGGCCGCTGCGCGAGCAGTTCGCAGACGTGCGCTACGTGCTGGACAAGGACGTTGCGGCAGATGCGCCGGCGGATGCGCGCGTGACCTCCGTCGAGCCGCACGCAACCTACGAGCTGCAGCTGCCTGCCGCGTCCGGGGCCACCCCCGTCACCCTCTCTGTCCAGACCCTCGAATCCAACGATGAGGGCGTGGCATTTCTCGTTCGCGCGTGCGGTGTTACGGTCTACTTCTCGGGCGACCTCAACTCGTGGCAGTGGGCGCGCCCGGCCGAGCAGAACGCGGCATCCGAGAAGTTCTTCCGTACGGAGCTCTCGCGCATTGCCACCGGTCCCGTTGACCTGGCGTTTGTTCCGCTCGACCCACGCCTTCAGGACCCTGCGGCCGGCATTGCCACCTTCATGGGCGTGGTGGGTGCTCGCGCGCTCTTCCCCATGCACTACTGGGACAGGGCCGAGGAAGCTCGCGCGCTTATGGCGGACCCCCGTCTTGCGCCCTACGCAGGCATTACGCATTTCGAGGACGTCTGTGAGCTGCCAGACGCCGCCCCAGGACAGGTCTAGCGCGTCTCGCCTGCGGGTCTCGTCTCTGCATCGCTATCCAGCAGCCAGCGAATGCCGCGGGCGGTGCGCAGGTCCTCATCGGTGAAGTGGTTGCCGGGATTGAGCTCAAATCGCGTTGCGACGCCAAACTGTTCGAAGCGCTCCGCAACCCGGCGGGTGTCTTCGAGCACGCTTCGCATCGCGCGGTTGCGCGTGCGCGGCTCAGCGTCCCCAAGCGAGAAGTACGCACGCCGTACGGTGGAATTAGGCCTTCTGCCTGCGACGTATTTGACAAAGTCCGGATACCACAGCGAGCCCGACACACTGGCAACGCGCTCGAAGAGGCTGCACTGCGTTGCCGCCCACGTTGTAAAGAGCCCCGCCAGCGAGTAGCCCGCAAGCGCCGAGAAGGCCGGCGCCACGCCATGCTGGGCGAGAAGCGCCTCGGCCTCGGGCATAATTGCGCGGCCGAGAAGTTCAAGCTGCGATCCTGCGAAGCCCTCATAGGGTCTGCCACCGCGAAACGTGGGCGGGGCCGGCCACGGAGTGAGGTCGTTGTCCCAGCTCCTAGGCTCTATCGCCACGAGTGCCATGGACGGCCTGGCCCCTTCGCCAAGGCGCTGCCATACGTCTGCCCCGTCACCCTCAAAGACGTGAAGGTAGACCACGGGAACGCTGGCGAGGGGAGTGTCGCCGCCCGCAGCCGGCTCTATCGCACGGAGGGTGATCTTCTCGCCTTCGACGTTAATGCTCTGCTCGACCATGCTTTCGCCTCCAGCCACCTGGCACCGCTAGACAAGGGAGAGCAGGACGTACGCTGCGACTCCCGATACGCAGCACCATAGCATCGAGCGGGTTCGCCATGCCACGAGTACCACCACACCTGCCGCTACCAGCGGCATGAGCCCCGCCCACAGACCGGCGTCGAACATGGTGGGGGAGAGCAGGTCGTTTGCGACCAGGGCCGCAAAGGCGGCCGGCGGGATGTAGCCCAGCGCCTCCACCACGCGCGGCGAGAGGGGTCGCCCGCGCAGGACGACTACGGGTGCCACGCGGCACACAAGGATGAACGCGAACGAGGAGAGCCACAACACGAGGAACTGAGAGGTGCTCATCGCGCGCCGCCTCCTGCGATGGGCGCGGCCGGGGCGCTGCCGCTGCCGTTACGTCGGCGCGGCGCGAGTCCCGACGCCATCCCCGCGGCCACGCCCACGAGTGCCGCAAGCGGCACGGCTACCCCGGCAAGCCCAGTCCACTTGCAGAGCGCGACCGTCGCCGCGGCGCCAAGCGCGGCGCATGCGGTGCCGCGCGTGTAGGGCTGCGTGTAGAGCAGGTAGATGAAGAGCGAGGTCATCGCAAAGCCTGCGATGGCGGTGGGGATGTCGACCACGGAGCCAAGCGCTGCGCCAGCCGCGCATGAAGCGGCCCAGGTGAGCTGCACGCATACGTTGAGGCCAAGGGCGTGGCCGGCAGTCCACGCCTCGCCCGAGGCAAGGCGGGAGAGCGTGATGCCGTACGCCTCTTCCGTGTAGCAGCACGCAATGGCCAGGGACTGCCTGCGCCCAAAGCGCCTGAGGTGCGGCGCGAGAGACGCCGAGTAGAGCGCAAAGCGCGTGGAGATGGCCGCCACCGAAGCGATGATCGAGCCCAGCGGGGCTCCGGCCAGCCACAGGTTGCTCATCATGAACTGTCCGCCGCCAGAGAGGTACGAGAACCCAAGGACAAAATTCATGAGCGGCGTCATGCCGACCTTGGCGGCAAGGACGCCACAGGGAAGGCCGACGGCAACGTAGGAGAGCATGACCGGCCACGCGGCCGCCAAGACCTCATGGGCCGTTGTTCTCGCTTTCTCTCGCACGGGGGCTCCTGACTTCTTCCGGGCTGTGGGCTGTCATGGTACACCCGTCTGTTGGCGCACACCTTTCAGGCTTTCTGAGGTCCCGCGCTCATACGCGGCGCAGGCCCTCCCAGATCCACATGATCACCGGTGCAGGGATGATCTTGTCGGCAATCCTCATGAGGAGCCCCGTCACGCAGCACGTGGCAACGGGGTAGTTTAGGGCGTTTACCAGCATCGACCAGCGAACCACCCGGCGCACGCCAAGCACGGGGAAGGGGTGGCGCACGGTCTGACCATTGGCCGTCTGCCGCGCGACGTCGATGAACTCGGTCTTCACCCACAGCGGGCATACCGCCGTCACGAAGATGCCGCGTCCGCGCAGCTCAAAGCGGAGCGCACGCGTGTAGCTACGGACAAACGCTTTGCTTGCCGCGTAGACGTTCAGCCCGGGCAGCGGCTGAAACGAGGCGCTCGACGCAATCCGGATGATGTGCCCGCCGCGCTCCACGTGCGAGCGATCTACCTGCGGCGCGGCGACAAGCGCTCGGCAGTTGAGGTCGACCATCGTGTCGACCTCCTCGCAGGTGAGGTCGGCGTACGTGCCAAACTTTCCCAGGCCGGCCGCGTTGACGAGAAGGCCCACCGTGAACTTCTCGCCACGCGCCTCGCATTGCGACGCCGCTTGGTTGAGAAGCTCCTCGAGCTGCGCGATCGATGTCTTCTCCGTGAGATCGAGAGCGACTGGCCGCACGGGGGTCGAGAGCTCCGCCGCCAGCTCCTGGAGGCGCTGGTGCCTGCGGGCTACGGCCCAGATCTGGTCGTAGCCGCCGTGCTCGCTCGTCCAGCGCGCGTACTCGCGTCCTAGGCCACTCGACGCACCCGTTATCAAAGCTATGCGCATGACCCCGCCTCCCCATGAGACAAAGGGACAGTCCCCTTGTCTCATGGTAAGGCGGCGTGTGAGACAAAGGGACTGTCCCCTTTTCTCATGCGCCGCATAAAAATGCTCTATCGGACAGGGATTTGGGAATCCGTGCATAAAAATGCTCTATCGGACAGTGTGTCTAGGCT
>CAJMLD010000047.1 GCA_905214175.1 uncultured bacterium | reverse complement strand
ATGGACCCCTGCGGGCAGCTGCCGCCAGCAACCACGATGTCCACCAGAATCCAGTACGCCGTCTCGGAGAGGCCACAGCCCTTTGAGATCTCGTAGTAGAGATGCTCAACCTCCTGGTAGACGATGTCCATGTCGCGGACGGTTGGGACGCCTGGCGCTTGGATTCCAGCGCTTCCCGACTGTTCCTCCGGCAAGAGAACCCCCAAAAAATGTACGATTTCGGACAATGAGGAAACCATAGTAATCCTGAATGCCCTATGGTGCAAGGAGGGGCAAGCGATCCCTCGTAACTATGCCTCGCGGACGAGAAGCGCCAGGAAATGGCCGTCAAGCGGCAGCTCTGGTGTGTTCACGCGAGAGGTGCGCACCATCCCATAGGGCCCAATCATGGCTGTGACCAGCTGCTGCGCACGAGGCGGCAGCGACGCAAAGGCAGCCGTCGAACGAGGACTCACCAGCGAGAAGCGCGCGCCCTCGGGGCACGCAAGGAACGCCTCGACCACTCCCTCATCCTCCTCGCGCAGCTCGGAGCAGGTGGCATAAGCAAGCGTGCCGCCGGCGCATACGCGCTTGGAGGCAGCGCGGAGAAGCTCCAGCTGGAGCGCAGGGAGGGACCTGCCCGACGGACGGATTGCGGGCTCCTGGAGCGCCCAGGCAATCTCGGGGTGCCGTCTGAGCGTACCCGTACCCGAGCAGGGGGCATCCACAAACGCGGAGTCGAAGCTCTCTGCGAGCTCGGGCGGGAGGCCCTCCTCCCCAAGGCGTCTTCCGTCCAATGCGGTGCAAGTCACAGCTTTGTCCAAGCCTGCGCGCTCCATCCGGGCGCGCGACACGGCAACCTTGAACGCCTCGGACTCCACCGCGGCGATGTGTGCGAGGCCCCCGCGGCGAAGCGCGCAGGATTCAAGCAGGAGCGACTTGGTTCCTCTCCCCTGGCCCACCTCAAGCACGCGAGTGCCGGGCGCAGGAGAGGCAAGCCAAGCCACGACCTGCGCCGCCATGTCTGCGGGGACAACGTCCACGGCATCAACGAGCCCTGAGGTGGCAAGACCCGCGGCCGAGGAGAGCGCGAGGCACCCGGGCAGACAGGTAGCTCGAGGCATGAGGCCCGCCGCAGAGAGCAGGTGCTCTACCTCGGCATCGTTGTGCAGGCAGGCGTTGCCGGCAACATAGGCACCGGGAGCATCCATGGCAGAGAGTGCCATCCGGCACGCACCCTCGGTACCCAACGAGACCACGAGCTCGTCTGCGAGCCACTGCGGAAGCGCGGCAACAAGCGCGATGTCAGAGGCGGTGCAGTCGCGATGCTCCACGCGCTGGCGTGCGTGGGCGAGCGCGGGCAGGTCCTCCCCCGCAACGCGATGCAGCACCGCGTTAGCCAGGCCGGCACCATGGGGCGAGACGCGCCGCACCAGCTCAACGCCCTGGCTGATTGCCACAGGTGCGGGCGTCGCGAGCCACAGGAGCTCGAAGGCCGAGATGCGCAGCGCGTCTCGCACGCGCGGCTCGAGGTGGCCACGGCGCAGGTGGACGTCGAGAAGCGCGTCGACGGCGCCAGACGCGCGAACGCCTCCCAGAGCAAGCCTGGTTGCGAGCGCACGGTCTGCCGGCGTCAGGCGCGCCACGGGTGCGGAGGTGCGAAGCAGGTCACGCGCGCGGGCGTCTCTGCGCCGCACGTTGGAGAGGATGTCCGCAGCAGCGATGCGGGCGGGCGAGAGCGTTGCCATGCGCTAGGCACGCTCCCACGTTGCACCGTTGGCTCCGTGCAGGCCCTGAGCCCACGCAGAGGCGTCCATCTCGCGCTTGCCGTCGGGCTTCACGCGGAGAAGCTCAAGCGCACCGTCCACGCAGCCCAGAAGCACCCGACCGTGAGCCACCAAGACCTCACCAGTGCCTACCTGCGGCGCATTGGCATCTGCAACCGTGGCGAGCACCACGCGCACACCCCTACCCGCAACTTGGCAGCGCGCCGGAGCGGCATCGGTCGAGGCCTGCACGCGAAGCGCGTTTATGTTGCACGGGTCTGCCGGGTCAAGGCGCATCTCGCCCTTCTTGACCTTCTCGGCAATTGTGACCTGGGAGGGATCCTGCTCGTGCCAGGTCACCGAGCCATCCGCAATCTGCGCCGCGGCGGCAACGAGCTCGGGAGCGCCTGCCTGCGCCAGTTCGGCGAAGAGCTGGCCTGCCGTCTTGGTGCCAATGGGCGTGGACACCTGCCGGCACCATGCCCCGGCATCAAGGTCGTGCGCCACGCGCATGATAGAGATGCCGGTCTTCTCGTCACCGGCGAGAATGGCACGCTGGATGGGAGCGGCACCACGCCAGCGCGGCAGGAGCGAGCCGTGCACGTTGATGGCGCCCAGGGGCGCCACGGCGAGAAGCTCGTCTGGCAGGATGCAGCCAAACGCCACCACGCAGATGAGGTCAGGCCGCGCGGCGCGCACGGCATCGATGGCCGAGGCATCCATGCGCTTGGCCTCGAGCACGGGAAGGCCCAGCTCAAGGGCGCACGCCTTCACCGGGGAGGGCTCGAGCTTCTTGCCGCGCGAGCGCACGGCATCGGGGCGCGTCA
Source organism: uncultured bacterium (assembly GCA_905214175.1). Classification (GTDB taxonomy): domain Bacteria; phylum Actinomycetota; class Coriobacteriia; order Coriobacteriales; family Atopobiaceae; genus Tractidigestivibacter. The sequence continues at coordinate 7,028 of CAJMLD010000047.1, read as the reverse complement.
CCACGAGCATGACGTCGTAGGCGGCGGCAACTGCCTTGAGCGACGGCACCGCAAACTCGGGGGTGCCCATGAAGACGATGCGCATGCTAGCCCTCCTCGACCTCCACGTCGCCGGGACGCGCGCCGGCGTCGAGCGCCTCCTGGTACTCCGACATCGCGCGCACGCGTGCCGAGGGAGACAGGTGATCGATCATGGTCACACCGTGCAGGTGGTCAATCTCGTGCTGCAGGCACACGGCCAGGAGGTTGTCGGCCGCCTCGTACTGCATGAGGTCGCCGTCGAGGTTCTGTGCCTGCACCACCACGTGGCTGGGGCGCTTGACCTCGACCGTAATGCCGGGGAAGGAAAGGCACCCCTCGCCCGTGGTGCGTTCGGGGCCGTCCGCCGTGATGATCTTGGGGTTGATAAGGACATAGGGGTTCTTCTTGGACCCCTTGCCCGACCAGTCGACGTCGATGACAACAATCTGCTTGGCAACGCCCACCTGCGGGGCGGCAAGGCCACAGCCGTCGGCGGCGTACATGTCGCGCAGCATGCGCTTGGCAAGAGCGCGAATCTCGTCATCAATCTTCTCGACAGGAGCGCACTCCTCGGTAAGCACGGGTGCGGGCGAGAGCACGATTTCGTCCAGCGGGTTCATTTCATCCTCCAATGCAGCGCGACTTCTCGCGCGAGTTGTGTCCTGCCTACATGAGGTCGTAGGCGTCTATATCCAATGCCATGTTAATACCCATACCGCGCCCTATGCCTGCGGCGCACTCCGAGACCACACCGCCGAGGTCGGCATCGAGAGGCGCCTTCACCATCACGTGGCGACGGGACCTGTCCTTTACCCGGGCCTTCACGCAGTCTGCGGGCCCCAAGACCTCCCAGCCGGAGAGGCTGGCGACCTTCTCGCGCAGGGCCGCAGCCACCTTTGCCGACGCGTCCTCCACGGCACGGGCATTCTTTCCCCACACCAGAATGTTTGCGAGACGCGAGAACGGCGGGTAGGAGGCCTCCTTGCGCTCGGCAAGCTCGGGGGCGAGAAAGACGTCGCGCCGGTGCGTGAGGACCGCCTGCATGGCCGGGTGCGTGGCCCAGTAGGTCTGCACGATGACCTCGCCCGGGCGCCCTCCCCTGCCGGCGCGACCGGCCACCTGCTCCAAGAGGTCGTAGGTCCTCTCGGCAGCGCGAAAGTCGGGAAGCTTGAGCATGGTGTCCGCGTTGATCACGCCCACGAGCGTGACCTCGGGGAAGTCGAGCCCCTTGGCTATCATCTGCGTGCCCACGAGCACCGCGCTCTCCGCCGCATCGAAGCGCTCGAGCAGGCGCTGGTGGGCACCCTTCGCGCGCGTGGTGTCCGCGTCCATACGGATGACCTCGACACCCTCGGGCAGGAGCATGGCAAGCTCGTCCTCAACGCGCTGGGTGCCCACCCCGTAGGCGCCCAGGTAGCGGCTGCCGCAGTTGGGGCAACGGGTTGAGGGGTCTGGGTAGGCGCGCACGGGCCAGCTGCGGCCGCAGGTGTGGCACACGAGGGCGTGGGTGCGCTCGTGGTACGTGAGCGCCGTGGAGCAGTGGGGGCACTCGGGCACGCAGCCGCACTCGCGGCACATGAGGAAGTTCGCGAAGCCACGCCTGTTGAGGAGCAGCACGGCCTTCTCGCGCCTCTCTGCCACGCCCTCGAGCGCGCGGCGCAGGGGCTCCGAGAAGACCGAGCGCGAGCCGCCCCTGAACTGCGACGCCATGTCCACAATGGTCACCTTGGGAAGCACGGCCCCGCCTGGCCTCTCGGGCATCTCAACGCGCGTCCAGCGAGCCTCGCGCCACGAGCCCACCTCGCAGCGACGCAGGCTCTCGAGCGAAGGCGTGGCCGAGCCGAGCACCAGCGCGCATCCCCACTCCTTGGCCATGCGCGCCGCGACCTCGCGCGCGTGGTAGCGCGGGCTCGAGTCCTGCTTGTAGGAAGACTCGTGCTCCTCGTCGATGATGATGAGGCCAACGTTGGCGAGCGGCGCAAAGAGCGCGGAGCGGGCGCCCACCACCACGTGGACAGCGCCCTGGCGCACGAGGTCCCACTGGTCGAAGCGCTCGCCGGTGGACAGACGCGAGTGGAGCACGGCCACGTTGTCGCCAAAGCGCGAGCGGAAGCGTCCCACGGTCTGCGCCGTGAGCGAGATCTCGGGCACGAGGACCAGCGCGCCTTTGCCTGAAGCCAAGGTTCGCTCGATGGCCTCGAGATATACCTCGGTCTTTCCGGAGCCAGTCACGCCGTCAACGAGAACCACGTCGCCAGCCGCGCGGGTGCGTGCCTCGTCAATGGCAGCGACGGCAGCGAGCTGGCCTTTTGTGAGGCGCTCGGGACGCGGGGCGTTCGCCGAGGAGAGCGTGGTCTTCTCGCCACCGCGAATCTGGCGGCGCGTCTCAACGCTCACCACGCCACGCTTCGCCAGCGCGGTCACGGCAGTCGAGGCGCCGGGGATGGTAGCCGAGAGCTCGGCCAGGCGCATGGCACCTGCGGAGAGCGCCTCCAGGACCTCGCGCTGACGACTCGCGTTGCGCGCGGGCTCGAAGCCCTGGGCTCCCGGGGCCAGCGAGACCCAACGGGCGTCGGCGGGCGTGGCCTTCTCGGCGACAAGCTCCCACGGGGCGTCCGGCGACTCGCGGGTCACGCGGACCTTCTGGCCGGGAGCAAGAAAGAGGCGAACGGCGTCGGCCAGGGGACAGGCGTACTCATGCGCAATCCAGCGGGCAACGGCAGCGGAATGCGGGCCAAAGGCAGCAGGCGCGAGCACCTGCGCCACCGAGAGAAGGCGGGCGGGCGCCACGTCTGCAGGGGGCTCGTTGGAGGTGGTCATCACGTAGCCCACGGCGCTTCTGTGCGAGAAGGGCACGAGCACCGTGACACCAACGTCTACCTGGTCCTCGATGGCCTCGGGGATGGCGTAGTCAAACGTGCCCTCGAGGGAACGCGTGGATATATCAAGCGCGACGCTCGCAAAGCGCACGGATGCCCCCTCCCCCGCCGTTGAGACCTTCTCGCGCCACATGCAGCGGCGCTAACGGGAACCGATTGTAGCTGATGCGCGTGACGTCCCTACGCGTGAGACTCACACGCGGCGCCGGAGGGCGAGTTTTGCAGCAAGTACGTACGAAACCCTCGCTACGGCGTCAATCTGGCGCCAAAGGGCGCGTTCCCGCAGCCACTACGTACGTAACCCTCGCTGTGGCACCAAATTGGCGCCGGAGCGCACGTTATCGCAGCAAACAGCTCGATACCGTCACCTCCGGCGCCATTGTCTCACCGAGAAACGCATGTCATTGCCGAGCACGGCAACCTGGGACGACAAGCCCCTTTGCCTCATCCGCCGAGGTAGGCCTTGCGGACGTCGTCATCAACGAGAAGCTCGGCGCCCGTACCAGTCTTCACGATCTTGCCGGTCTCCAGCACGTAGCCGCGCGCAGCCACCTTGAGCGCCATGTTGGCGTTCTGCTCGACCAGAAGAATCGTGGTGCCGTTCTTGTTGAGCGCCTGGATGATCGAGAAGATCTCGTCCACCAGAATGGGCGCCAGGCCCATCGAAGGCTCGTCGAGCATGAGGAGCTTGGGGTGGCTCATCAGGGCGCGTCCCATGGCGAGCATCTGCTGCTCGCCGCCGGAGAGCGTGCCGGCAACCTGGTTCATGCGCTCCTTGAGGCGTGGGAAGTGCTCGTAGACAAGCTCGAGCGTCTCCTTGTTCTCAGCGTCGGAACGCGTGTAGCCGCCCATGTCGAGGTTCTCGGCGACGGTCATGTGCGTGAAGACGCGACGCCCCTCGGGGCACAGGGCAAGCCCGCGCTCCACGATCTTGTGAGGCTTGATGCCCACGAGCTCCTCGCCCTTGAACTTGATGCTGCCCGAGTCCGGCTTGATGAGCCCGGCGATGGTGTTCAGCGTGGTCGACTTGCCGGCGCCGTTTGCGCCGATGAGGGTCACAATCTCGCCCTCGTCGATGTCGAACGAGATACCCTTGACGGCCTTGATGGCGCCGTACGAGACGGCAAGGTCGCTTACGGAGAGCATGGCCATCTACTTCACCCCCTGCTTGCCGAGGTAGGCCTCGATGACCTTGGGGTCGTTCTGGATCTCCTCGGGCGTGCCCTTCGCGATGATGCGCCCGTAGTCCAGGACGCCGATGACCTCGCAGATGCCCATGACAAAATTCATGTCGTGCTCGATGAGCAGGATGGCTATCTGGAAGTCATCGCGAATCTTCTCGATGTTCTCCATGAGCTCCTCGGTCTCGGCGGGGTTCATGCCAGCCGCGGGCTCGTCCAACAGCAGCACCTTGGGATTGGTGGCAAGCGCGCGAAGAATCTCCAGACGACGCTGAGCGCCGTACGGGAGGTTGCCGGCGCGCTCCTTGGCCAAGCTCTGCATGTTGAAGATGCCGAGAAGGTCCATCGCCTTGTCGTGGAACTCGTCCTCCTGCTTCCAGTGCTTGGGAAGGCGGAACACGTCCGTGAAGAGCCGCGTCGACATCGAGTTGCCAAAGCCGACAAGAACGTTCTCCTCCACCGTCATCTTGTTGAAGAGGCGGATGTTCTGGAACGTGCGGGCGATGCCCATCTTGTTAACCTCGACCACGCTCTTGCCGGCTGTGTCGTAGCCATCGAGCAGGATGGTGCCGCGCGTGGGCTTGTACACGTTGGTGAGCAGGTTGAAGATGGTCGTCTTGCCCGCACCATTGGGGCCGATCAGACCCGAGATCTCGGTGCGGCCCATGGCGATGTTGAAGTCATCCACGGCGGTAAGGCCGCCAAAGTCGATGCCGAGGTGCTCTGCCTGGAGGACGGGCATCTTGCCAAGGTCACGCTCGGGAACCAGGTTGGGGGTCTCCATCTGCACAAGCACGGAGCGACGGCGCTTGGAAGAACCAGTCTTGGCCGCGTCGGTCGCGAGCGCAGCCGTCTTGGTCTCATCGTTACTCATGGGCGTTTGCCTCCTTCCCTGCGTCCTTCTCGGTGGTTGCTGACGGCGCACCAGGTGCCGCGGCAGGAGCCGCAGCCTCGACGGCAGGCGTCGTAGCAGGGGCAACGTCTTCCGGACGCTTGCCGTGGTTCAGGAGGCGCTCAATCACGCGGGACATCGAGAAGTCATAGTCGCCGAGAAGGCCCTCGGGACGGAAGATCATGACCAGGATCAGCACGACGGCGTAGACCACCATGCGGTAGTCGGAGACGGCGCGCAGGGCCTCGGGCAGGATCGTGAGGACAGTCGCAGAGATGACGGAGCCGAGCATGGAGCCCATGCCACCGAGAACAACCATGACCAGGATCTCGATCGACTTCATGAAGCCAAACTTGGCCGGTGCCATGACGCCGATGCAGCCCGCATAGAGGCCGCCTGCCACGCCCGCGAAGAACGCGGAGGCCACGAAGGCGAGCGTCTTGTAGTACGTGGTGTTGACGCCGCAGGACTCGGCCGCGATCTCGTTGTCGCGGATGGAGAGAATGGCGCGGCCGTGGCGCGACTTCATCATGGTGTGGATGAGGAAGAGTGAGATGGCCACCACGATGAACGTGTTGAGGAAGTTGGTGTACGAGGGTATGCCTGTCAGGCCCTTGGCGCCGCCAGTAAGCGTGAAGCCAAGGACGCCGTCGATGTTCTGCATGACCACGCGGATGATCTCGGCAAAGCCCAGCGTGATGATGGCGAGATAGTCGCCCTTGAGGCGCAGCGCCGGCACGCCGATGATAAGGCCGCAGATGGCGGCGCAGAAGCCGCCAAAGATGATGCCCAGAACAAAGAGCCCCATGGCAGCGGGGGTGGCGTTCGCGAAGTCACGCGTGGTCACGCCCACGACGTCCATCATCCGCATGATGAAGATGGCGCACGAGTAGCCGCCCACGGACATGAAGCCGGCGTGGCCAAGCGGCAGCTGACCAAGGTAGCCGGTCGCGATGTTGAGCGAGACGGCGAGGATGATGTAGATGCCGATCTGCTCGATGACGCCCGTCTGATAGCGGCTCACCACGCCGCCATCGATCATGAGCTCGCCCACGACGAGAAAGACCACGACGAGGATGGCGTTGATCAGATAGCGCATGGGCATGGAGAGGCTGCGATAGCCGGAGGCAGCCGGCGTGTCTGTCTGCGCAGTTGTTGCCTTAGTTGCAGTCACGGCTTCCTCCTTAGACTTTCTCGGTCATCGGGCGGCCCAGGATGCCGGTGGGCCTCACCACGAGGACGATGATCAGAAGCAGGAACACCACGGCGTCCTGCCAGACGGACAGGCCGATGGCAGAGACGAAGACCTCGGCAAAGCCGACGAGAAGCCCGCCGATGACGGCACCGGGGATGGAGCCAATGCCGCCAAGGACGGCCGCCACGAAAGCCTTGGTGCCCAGCATGATGCCCATCGTGGGCGTGGCCTGCGAGTACGCCATGCTGTAGAGCACGGCACCGATGCCCGCGAGGGCAGAGCCCACGGCAAAGGTGAACGAGATGGTGTTGTTCACGTTGATGCCCATGAGGCGGGCGGCACCCATGTCCTCGGAGACGGCGCGCATGGCCTTGCCAAGCTTGGTCTTCTGTACAAGGATCGTGAGGACGATGGTCGAGACGGCCGTCACCACGATGGTGATGATGGCGTTCGCGGAGAGCGAGACGTCACCAATGCTCATGTTGGGCAGCTCGAAGTATTCGGGGACCACCTTGGCATCGGCGCCAAAGACCAGCTGCGCACCATTCTCGAGGAAGTACGAGACGCCGATTGCGGTAATGAGCAGGCTCATGCGCGGCGCCTCGCGAAGCGGTTGATAGGCCACCTTGTCGATAAGGACGCCGAGAACAGCGCACCCAGCAATCGAAAGGACAATCGCCAGCACCGGGCTCAGACCCAGCTGGCTCATCACAATCCATGAAATGTAGGCACCGACCATGATGATGTCGCCATGGGCGAAGTTGAGCAACAGGATGATGCCGTACACCATCGTGTAGCCCAGGGCGACAAGCGCGTAGATGCTGCCCAGCTGAAGACCGTTGAGCACCTGCGTCAGTATC
>CAJMLD010000046.1 GCA_905214175.1 uncultured bacterium | reverse complement strand
GCCTTTGCCGCCTCAACTCCGTACTAAACCCCCGCTACTTCGTTATCCCTACTATTCGTGCGCGCCGCTACCTTCTTGACACGGTTGTGAAGCAGAAGAGCTCCGGGTGGTGACGCACTTGCGTGTACTCGAACATCACGCCGTCGGAGTTGTAGGACTGGCTCTCGACAACGGCTACGCAGTTGTAGGGGTCGAGGTCCATGTAGCTGCAGTCCTCGTCGGTCGCAAGTTGCACCGTAATGCGGCGCCGGCTCGTGAGGATGCGCATGCCCAGGTTCTTCTCGAGGTAGCTGTAGACGGACTTCTCGGCTTGCTCTGCGGTGAGTCCCGGAACCGCCGAGGCAAGGAAGTAGTCGTGGTCGATCTGGCGCGCGACGTCGTCCAGCGTGCGAACGCGCACCACGCGTACGAGCTCGACGCCCTCAGCAAAGCCGGTGCGCCGCGCCAACCCCGCGCCGCAGGTCACATGTTCGAATGACTTGACCTGCGTACCAGGGACAAAGCCGTTTCTTCTCGCATATTCACCGAAAGACTCCACGCCCTCGAGCGAACCTTGGGCGCTGTGCGCCTCACGCTGCCATATCACGCGTACGCCACGACCATGCATGGGCTGTACGTAGGCGTCATCGGCAAGCATAGAGACCGCCCTGCGCAGCGTGTTGCGCGAGCATCCATACTCGGCCGTGAGCTCCCCTTCGGAGGGAAGAAGCTCCTGGTACGAGTAGGTTCCCTCTTGAATCTTCCCCTTGAGGTCGCGGTAGATGCCCTCAAAGATTGCCTTAGGCATGTGGTCTCTCCTCGCTTGCGGAACGCCGAACCCCAGAGGGTCGAGACGTGAGCGGAACATGGGTGGTATCAGATATCCTAGGCCTCCTGAAAGGCAGTTGGACGAGTAACCGGTAACCACATTAACAAATATACCAATCTACCTGCGCAAACAATACGCGGAGTACAACTCATTCCTACCGTTCACCACAAATTAGATACCGTTCAGTCAAAACTTGTCTGAACAAGAAGCTCATCACGCTATTGTCATAGGCAAGGAACGGGGCGGTGCCCGAGAAAACCTCTTCCACCGGCCCCGCACAGGTGCAAGAACGACGGGATACGTCGTTCAAGCAGGAAGCAACGGGAGGATCACGATGGGGAACATTTCGAGGAAGCAGTTCATCACGCTCGGTGCGGCGTCGGCGGCGGTCCTTGGCCTCGCTGGCTGCGGCGGCAGCTCCAGCAGCGACAGCTCCAGCTCGTCTGACACCAGCAGCTCCAGCGCTGATGACCGTTCCGGCAACGTCTACTGGCTCAACTTCAAGCCCGAGCTTGACGAGACCGCCCAGGCCCTCGCCAAGACCTACATGGAGAAGTACCCCAACGTCAAGGTCAATGTTCAGACTGCCGCTTCCGGCACCTACGAGCAGACCCTGACCTCCGAGATGGACAAGACTGACGCCCCCACGCTCTTCAACATTGGCACCACCGCCGGCGTCAAGGAGTGGGGCTCCAGCGCCATGGACCTCTCCGGCACCGACATCGAGAAGGCCCTCTCCACCACCGATTACACCTACAAGGATTCCGATGGTCGTCTGGTCTGCGCCGGCCTCTGCTATGAGACCTATGGCATCGTCGTGAACGCAGACCTGGTTGAGAAGGCCGGCCACAGCGTTGATGACATCAAGGACTTCGACTCCCTGAAGACCGTCGTCGAGGACATCCACAAGAACGCTGCTACTCTCGGCTTTGACGCCTTCGCTGCCACCGACCTCGACGACTCCTCGTCCTGGCGCGTGACTGGTCACCTTGCCAACCTCGAGTACTACTACGAGGAGAAGGACGACGGCGGCTGGGACGCCACTCCCGCCACCATCAAGGGCACCTACCTCCCCAACTACAAGAAGATCTTCGACCTGGCCATCAACAACTCCGCCGAGGATCCCACGACCCTCTCCACCGGCGGCCACGATCCTGCGACCGAGTTCACCTCCGGCAAGGCCGCATTCTTCTTCACCGGCTCCTGGGACTACGCCACCATCGCGGCTGCCCAGAAGAACACCACGATGATTCCGTACTACTGCGGCGTGTCCGGCGAGGAGAAGGCCGGTCTCAACAGCGGTACCGAGAACCGCCTCGCCATCAACGACGCTGCCTCCGATGAGGACAAGAAGGCCACCATGGACTTCTGGCTCTGGCTCGTCACCGACCCCGAGGCCTCCAAGGAAATGGTCGCTCAGCTTGGCGTCCTTCCCTACACCGACGCTGCCAAGGGTGACAACGGCTACCTCAACAAGGCCGAGGAGCTCTCCAAGGCTGGCAACTACACCATGGACTGGGCTACCAACTATCAGCCCAACGTTGACCAGTACCGCAAGGGCCTGGTGTCCGCGCTCAACGCCTACACGGCGGATCAGTCCGACGCCAACTGGGATACCTTCAAGACCGCATTCGTCGACGGCTGGGCTCAGAACTACAAGACCGAGAACGCCTAGTCTCATCTGACCTCTGACTGGCATACGGGGGCCGGGCGTTATTACGGCGCCTGGTCCCCGTTCCTTTTCTCACGCGGGAGTGGAAAAGCATGAAAAGCAAAGCCATAAAGCAGAGCTCCCAGATAAAATCGACTAGACGCTTCTGGTGGCTCTTTCTTCTGCCCGTGACGGCCGCGTTCTGCATTGGCTTCGTGTGGCCGTTCTTCCAGGGCATCTACCTTTCCTTCTGCAAATTTAAGACCGTTTCGAGCGCCAAGTTCATTGGTCTTTCCAACTACGCCTCCGCCTTTGCGGACGAGTCCTTCCAGCACTCCTTCTGGTACACGGCGCTCACCGCCATCGTGTGCCTGGTCCTCATCAACGTGATTGCGTTCGCCGTTGCCTACGCGCTCACGCAGGGCATCAAGGGCTCCAACATCTTCCGTACGATCTTCTTCGCGCCTAACCTCATCGGCGGCATCGTCCTAGGCTACATCTGGTCGATGATCTTCGATGGCATCCTGCAGCAGTACGGCACCTCGGTGGTCCTCGAGACCAAGTATGGCTTCTGGGGCCTGATTATCCTCATGTGCTGGCAGCAGATCGGCTACATGATGATCATCTACATTGCCGGCATCCAGGCCGTCCCCGAGGACATGATCGAGGCCGCCAAGATTGACGGCGCAACCAAGGCGCAGACGCTCTTCAAGGTGGTTATCCCTAACGTCATGCCGTCGATCACCATCTGCACGTTCCTCTCGCTCACCAACGGCTTCAAGCTCTTCGACCAGAACCTCGCACTCACGGGTGGTCTGCCATACGAGCAGCTTGCCGATGGCTCGACCATCAACACAACCGAGATGATGGCCCTGAACATCTACAACACGTTCTACTCTGGTACCGGTGCGTCGCGTGGCGTTGCCCAGGCAAAGGCGGTCATATTCTTCATCCTCGTGGCAGCCATGGGCCTTGCGCAACTCTCGTACACCCGTAAGAGGGAGGTGCAGCAGTAATGGCAAACCAGCAGCCACAGACGCTCGCATCCGAGGCGCGTCACAAGAAGATTCTGACCATCGTCTTTACCATCATTTGCGTCATCTGGGTTCTCCCCGTTGTGTGTGTGGCGATCAACTCCTTCAAGCTGAACACCTTCGTTAAAACCGAGACGTTCGCCCTTCCCACCGACGAGAGCTTTGCCGGATGGTCCAACTTCATTACCGGCATGACCTTTGGTAACTACCCGTTCTGGAGTGCGTTTGGCTATAGCGCCCTGATCACCGTGCTCTCCACCGCGCTGATTCTCATCTGCTGCTCCATGGCGGCCTGGTACATTGCCCGCGTGGACTCCAAGTTCTGCAAGATTCTGTACACGCTCTGCATCTTCTCGATGGTCGTGCCCTTCCAGATGGTTATGTTCACGCTGTCCAAGACGGCCGACACCCTGAAGCTCAACACGCCGTTCACCATCCCCATTGTCTATCTGGGCTTTGGTGCCGGGCTTGCAATCTTCATGTTCGTTGGCTTCGTGAAGTCCATTCCGCTTGAGATCGAGGAAGCTGCCGCAATCGACGGCTGCGGCCCAATCCGCACCTTCTTCCTGGTTGTGCTCCCCATGCTCAAGCCCACGCTCATCTCCGTTGGCATCCTCGAGATCATGTGGGTCTGGAACGACTACCTTCTCCCGTATCTGGTCCTGGACATCAACCAGTACCGCACGATTCCCATTCAGATCCAGTACCTCAAGGGCAGCTACGGAACGGTCGACCTGGGTGCAACCATGGCAATCATCCTCATGGCCATCATCCCCGTCATCGTGTTCTACCTCTCCTGCCAGAAGTACATCATCAAGGGCGTTGCCGCCGGCGCCGTCAAGGGCTAGGCCAACGACCGGGAACGTCTGAGTTTGCCCCCTCTTTCCCACTCTCTTCGCGGGACCCGCTCTGGGTCCCGCGGAGGGGGGACCTCCTCAAAGACATGCAGCCTATCGTGGGGACGCGGGCCCCGGCTGCGACCTAAGGAAGGAATCCGAGAACCATGGCAGAAGTCAGCCTGAAGCACATTACCAAGATCTATCCGAACATCGAGAAGACCAAGAAGCACCACTTTGGCAAGAAGGCCGCCGAGCCCGAGAAGAAGAGCAACCTCAAGGTCACCGACGAGGGCGTCGTGGCCGTTGAGGACTTCAACCTCGACATCGCCGACCGCGAGTTTGTCGTCCTTGTCGGCCCCTCCGGCTGCGGCAAGTCCACGACGCTGCGCATGATCGCCGGCCTCGAGAGCATCTCTGGCGGTGAGCTTACCATCGACGGCAAGGTCATGAACGAGGTGGCCCCCAAGGACCGCGACATCGCCATGGTCTTCCAGAGCTATGCCCTGTACCCCCACATGACCGTGTACGACAACATGGCCTTCCCCCTGAAGCTCCGCAAAGTTCCCGAGGACCAGATTGATCAGAAGGTTCGCCAGGCGGCGGAGACCCTGGGTATCACCCAGTACCTTGACCGCAAGCCCAAGGCGCTTTCCGGCGGCCAGCGGCAGCGCGTGGCCATTGGGCGCGCCATTGTGCGCGACCCCAAGGTGCTCCTCATGGACGAGCCCCTCTCCAACCTGGACGCCAAGCTCCGCAACCAGATGCGCGCCGAGATCATCAAGCTCCGCAAGCGCATCAACGCGACGTTCGTCTACGTTACGCACGACCAGACCGAGGCCATGACCCTGGGCGATCGCATCGTGATCATGAAGGACGGCGTGGTGCAGCAGGTTGGCACCCCGCAGGAGGTCTTCAACGAGCCCGCCAACCTCTTCGTTGCAGGTTTCATTGGCGTGCCGCAGATGAACTTCTTCGACGGCCACCTCGAGAAGACGACCTCGGGCTATGTGCTCCAGGCCCTCGACACCCGTATTGTCATTTCGCCTGAGACGGGCAAGGACCTCGAGTCCGCCGGTGTCACCTCGCTCGACGTTACCGCGGGTGTGCGTCCCGAGCAGATTCAGCTTGCCAACGCGGACGAGCCGGGCGCCATCTCCGGCACCATCGACGTCTCCGAGCTCATGGGCTCGACGGTCCACGTGCACGCGAGCGTCAAGGGCTACGACTTTGTCCTGGTCATCCCCACCATCGATTTCGACGGCGCCCTTGGCAGGTCCTTCGCCGACGGCGCACCCATCTCCTTCAAGTTCGAGCCGAACGCTGTCCACTTCTTTGACAAGGCGTCCGGTAAGAACATCATCAAGCCGTAGCCTTCCCTCCCTCCCGCGACATCGGCTTGGTGCGGCCCCGGCCCGCTTTCTCGGACGGGTCGGGGCCCTTTTGCGGGAGGCGGTTGTGGCAATGGCCTGCGCGAGAGCGCAGATCGAGAGAAGGAGACAACCATGGAGAGAGCAAGCGGCGTTCTCATGCCCGTCTCGTCGCTTCCGGGCATTGTGGGTATAGGCACGTTTGGGCGTGAGGCGTACGACTTCGTCGACTTCCTGGCCCGTACCCACCAGCGTTACTGGCAGGTTCTGCCCCTCACCACCACAAGCTTTGGCGACTCGCCCTACCAGTCCTTCTCCGCCTTTGCGGGGAACCCGTACTTCATTGACATCGAGGACCTTGTCCGCCTGGGTTACCTCACTGAGCAGGACCTGGTTGTGCTGCCCTTTGGCGACGACCCCGCGAACGTTGGCTACGGCACGCTCTTCCGCGGTCACCGTGCGCTTCTCGAGCGGGCGCTACCGAGCTTCTCGGCCGCGCCACCGGCGGACTTCGAGGCCTTCTGCCAGGCAAATGACTCCTGGCTTGAGCCCTACTGCGAGTTCATGACGGTCAAGGAGGAGTTTGGCCTCAAGGCCTACTACGAGTGGCCCAAGGAGTACCGCAGCCGTGGCAAGGCGAGCGCTGCCCTGTGCGCCAAGCGCCCCGAGCGCATGCGCTACCACCAGATGACGCAGTACTTCTTCTACCGCCACTGGAAGCTCCTCAAGGCGTACGCGAACAAGCGGGGCGTCCTTGTCATTGGCGACATCCCCATCTACGTGTCGCGCGACTCCGTGGAGATGTGGGCCACGCCCGAGCTCTTCCGCGTTGACGCCACAGGCAACCCCACCTGCGTTGCCGGAACGCCGCCCGACCAGTTCTCCTCTACCGGTCAGTACTGGGGCAACCCCATCTACGACTGGGCGGGCATGGCTGAGGATGGCTTTGCCTGGTGGGTCGAGCGCCTGCGCGCAAGCCTCGAGCTCTACGACATCCTGCGCATCGACCACTTCCGTGGCTTCGAGTCCTACTGGTCCGTGCCCTTTGGCGCGCCGGACTCGAGCTTTGGGCGCTGGGCCAAGGGTCCCGGCGGAGACGTCTTCGATGCCGTGGCAGAGCACCTGGGCGAGCTGCCCATCATTGCGGAGGACCTGGGCTTCATGACGCCAGAGGTCATTGCCATGCGCGAGCACACGGGCTTCCCGGGCATGAAGATCCTGCAGTTTGGCTTTGACTCCGAGGGAGACTCCCTCGACCTTCCGCACCACTACGTCGCAAATACCGTGGCCTACGTGGGCACGCACGACAACGAGACGGCCATGGGATGGTTCAAGGACACCGCCACGCCTGACGTGCGCGAGAAGGCCATGCGCTACCTTGCCCTTGCTCCCGGCGAGACCGTAGCGCAGGGCTGCAACCGCGCTATTGCCGCCTCGGTGAGCGACACCTGCATCTTCCGCATGCAGGACCTTCTCGGGCTGGACAACTCCGCTCGCATCAATACCCCCTCGACCGTCGGGAAGAACTGGCGCTGGCGCATGCTGCCGGAAGCCATTACGCCCGAGGTGGAGGCGGAGCTCTCTGACCTGACCACCACCTACTACCGGGTCCCCGGCACGAAGGAGCCCGAGCTTCCCAAGTAGGGGAGTGCTCGGGCGCCAGCCCGCCTTGCGCGGCATGCGCCTTTCCGTCATGTCACCGCGACACTTGGAGGTATCGCAACACATGAAGATCGATCTTGAGGCTCGCTCCCAGGAGAAGTACGGCCGTCCGCTCGCCGAGCTTGACGACTCCACCATCTGCACCATGCTTGAGGACATCGTCCGCGAGCATGCGGCAACCATGCCCCTCAACGAGGGCAAGCGCCGCCTGTACTACCTCTCGGCCGAGTTCCTTATCGGCCGCCTGCTCACCAACAACCTCATCGAGCTCGGCGTGTACGACGACGTGAAGTCCCAGCTCGCTGCCGCCGGTCACGACCTGGGCGCCGTGGAGGAGCGCGAGGTTGAGCCGTCACTGGGCAACGGCGGCCTCGGTCGTCTCGCCGCGTGCTTCCTGGACTCCATTGCCACGCTGGGACTCCCTGGCGACGGTGTTGGCCTGAACTACCACTACGGCCTCTTCCACCAGCGCTTTGTTGACCTGCAGCAGGCCGCCGAGCCCGATGGCTGGCTGGACCGCCAGGACTGGCTCGTGAGGGACGAGAAGGCCTACACCGTGGAGTTTGGCGGCTTCTCGGTGAAATCGCGTCTCTATGACATTGACGTTCTGGGCTACGGGCGCACGACCAAGAACCGCCTGCGCCTGTTTGACCTTGAGAGCGTCGACGACTCGCTGGTGCCGGTGAACTCCATCGACTTCGACAAGAGCGAGCTCGCCAAGAACCTCACGCTCTTCCTCTACCCCGATGACTCTGACGACGCCGGCCGCCTGCTCCGCGTGTACCAGGAGTACTTCATGGTCTCCAACGCGGCTCAGCTCATCCTCGACGAGGCGGTAGAGCGCGGCTCCAACCTGCACGACCTGCCCGACTACGCCGTTGTGCAGATCAACGACACGCATCCCTCGATGGTCATCCCCGAGCTGGTGCGCTTGCTCGTGGACGTTCACGGCTTCGAGTTCGAGGAGGCCGTCTCGGTGGTGCGTCGCATGGTGGCCTACACCAACCACACCATCCTCGCGGAGGCGCTCGAGAAGTGGCCGCTCGAGAGCCTCAAGACCGTCTCTCCGCGCATTGCCGAGATTGTGGTCAAGCTGGACGAGCTGGAGCGTGCCGAGAACGGCAGCGACGACGCCGTGGCCATCGTGCGCGACGGCGTGGTCCACATGGCCCACATGGCCATCCACTACGGGTTCTCGATCAACGGCGTGGCGGCCCTGCACACCAAGATCCTCGAGGACACGGAGCTTCACCCCTTCTATGAGCTCTATCCCGAGAAGTTCTCCAACAAGACAAACGGCATTACCTTCCGCCGCTGGATCATGGATGCCAACCCGGCACTTTCCGGCGTGCTCGATGACGTTCTGGGCACCGACTGGCGCACCTCCTGCGACCTCTCGGGGCTGCTCGCCTTCAAGGACGACGACGTGGTTCTCGCTCGCCTGGATGACGCAAAGACGCAGGCCAAAGCCAGCATGCGCGAGTTCCTCTGGGAGACGCAGGGCGTGCGGATACCCGAGGACGCCATTATCGACGTGCAGGTGAAGCGCATCCACGAGTACAAGCGCCAGCAGATGCTCGCGCTCTACATCATCTGGAAGTACCTCGACATAAAGAACGGCAACATCCCCGCGCGCCCGCTCACCATCATCTTTGGCGGCAAGGCGGCTCCTGCCTACACCATTGCGCAGGACATCATCCACCTCATCCTGCTGCTTTCCCGCTGGATTGCGGCAGATCCGGTTGTCTCGCCCCACCTGCAGGTGGTCATGATCGAGAACTACAACGTGAGCGCTGCCGAGCGCGTGATTCCCGCCGCTGACATCTCCGAGCAGATCTCGCTTGCCTCCAAGGAGGCATCGGGTACCTCGAACATGAAGTTCATGCTCAACGGTGCCGTGACCCTCTGCACGCTTGATGGTGCCAACGTCGAGATTGCCGACCTTGTGGGCGACGAGAACATCTACACCTTTGGCGCCTCCTCCAAGGAGGTCGAGCGCCTGTACGCCGAGCACGCCTACGACGCGCACGCGCACTACCTGCGTCCGGGTGTGAAGCTTCTGGTGGACTTCATTACCAACCCCGCCTTCCTCGCGCTTGGCAACGCGGAGCGCCTGCATCGCCTGCACGACGACATGGCGTGGAAGGACTGGTTCATGGCGCTTCTCGACATCGAGGAGTACATCCAGAAGAAGGAGCAGGTGCTCGCCGACTACGAGAACCGCGATGCCTGGCGCAAGAAGTCGCTGGTGAATATCGCATATGGTTTTGAAATCGTCGATGTCGACGAACATCAGCATCGCTTCGTCGTGCGAA
>CAJMLD010000045.1 GCA_905214175.1 uncultured bacterium | reverse complement strand
CACATCTGGTACTTCAAGAGCCCCGCGAGCTTCCCCATGTCGCGTCTGCTCGACATGAAGAGCAAGGACCTCGAGAAGGTCCTCTACTTCGCAAGCTACGTGATTACCGACGTCGACACCGAGGCCCGCGAGGCCGATGCCGACGACCTCAAGGAGGAGCTGGCTGCAGACCTCGAGGAGCTGGACGCCGAGCGCGACGACCAGATCGAGCGCCTGAAGGAGCAGGGCCAGGCCTCCGGCGACGAGTTCGACGACGTCGAGCCCCTCTCCGAGGAGGAGGTCCGTGCCGGCATTGCCGACCTCGAGGAGGAGTACGAGGAGGAGAAGACGCTGCGCCGCGACGCCTACGAGCAGTTCATGCAGCTCGAGAAGCGCCAGCTTATCTCCGACGAGGCGCTCTTCTCCGAGCTCAAGCGCTACTACGGCATCTACTTCAAGGGCGGCATGGGCGCCGAGGCCGTGCGCGAGCTGCTCCGTGGCATCGACCTCGAGAAGGAGGCCACCGAGCTTCGTGCCATCATCGCCTCCGACGATTCCCAGAAGCAGAAGCGCGAGAAGGCCATCAAGCGCTTGGAGATTGTCGACGCCTTCCTCAAGGGCGGTAACGACCCGGCCAACATGATCCTGGACGTCATCCCCGTGATTCCGCCCGACCTGCGCCCCATGGTGCAGCTCGACGGTGGCCGCTTTGCCGCGTCGGACCTGAACGACCTCTACCGCCGCGTGATCAACCGCAACAACCGACTCAAGCGCCTGCTTGACCTCGACGCGCCCGCAATCATCGTCAACAACGAGAAGCGCATGCTCCAGGAGTCCGTGGACGCGCTCTTCGACAACGGTCGCCGTGGTCGTCCCGTTACCGGCCGTGGCGGACGCCCGCTCAAGTCGCTCGCCGAGGCCCTCAAGGGCAAGCAGGGCCGCTTCCGTCAGAACCTCCTGGGCAAGCGTGTCGACTACTCCGGCCGTTCGGTCATCGTTGTCGACCCGCACCTCAAGCTGCACCAGTGCGGTCTGCCCTCGAGCATGGCGCTTGAGCTCTTCAAGCCTTTCGTGATGCGCCGCCTGGTCGAGCTGGGCAAGGTCGAGAACATCAAGGGTGCTAAGCGCGCCATCGACCGCGGCATGCCCGCCGTCTGGGATGTGCTCGACGAGGTCATCCAGGATCGCCTGGTGCTCCTCAACCGCGCACCTACGCTGCACCGCCTCTCCATCCAGGCCTTCGAGCCGGTCCTCGTCGAGGGCAAGGCCATCCACCTGCACCCGCTGGTGTGCGCCCCCTTCAACGCAGACTTCGACGGCGACCAGATGTCGGTCCACGTGCCGCTCTCCACGCAGGCGCAGACCGAGGCGCGCGTCCTCATGCTCTCAACCAACAACCTGCGCAAGCCCGCCTCCGGCGAGGTCGTCACTGTGCCTTCTCAGGACATGGTCTTCGGCACGTACTTCCTCACCACGGCCAAGGACGGCGCCCAGGGCGAGGGCCGCGTCTTCGCCGACTTTGACGACGCCATTCTCGCCTTCGACAACCGTGACAACCTGGACATCCAGGCAAACATCAAGGTTCGTGTGAGGCCGCAGGACGCCAACGTGGTCGAGGACGGCCGCAGGATCTTCCGCACCTTCGACAAGTGGAACAGCCCCGTGGACTACGACGTCACCGATCACGCGGTGCGCGTCGAGACCACCGTCGGCCGCGTGATTTTCAACACGCGCTGCCTGCCTGCGGACTATCCCTTCATCAACTACAAGATGAACAAGGGTGACATCAAGAACCTCGTCAACGACGCGTGCGACCGCTACAGCACCGCCGACGTAGAGCCCATCCTCGATGCCATCAAGGAGACGGGCTTCCACTACGCCACCGTCGCTGGCCTTACGGTTTCGGTCTGGGATGCCGTCATCCCGCCCGAGAAGCAGGAGATGCTCGACGAGGCGCAGGACAAGGTCGACGAGATTAACGAGTACTACGAGGACGGCTTCCTCTCGGAGAGGGAGCGCCACGTCGAGGTCGTTAACGCCTGGACCGAGTGCACCAACGAGCTTGGCTCCAAGATGCTTGAGGGCTTCGCTGAGGACAACCCCATCTACATGATGGCCGACTCCGGCGCTCGTGGTTCCAAGACGCAGCTTCGTCAGCTCGCCGGCATGCGCGGCCTCATGGCCGATATGTCCGGTGACACCATCGACCTGCCCATTAAGGCAAACTTCCGCGAGGGCCTGCTCCCGCTCGAGTACTTCATCTCCACCTACGGCGCCCGTAAGGGCCTCGTGGACACCGCGTCCCACACGTCGGACTCCGGCTACCTTACCCGCCGTCTGGTCGACGTTGCCCAGGACGTCATTGTCCGCGAGGAGGACTGCGGCACCGATGAAGCCGTGACCTACCCGCTCGTCAAGCCTGGCGAGACCGACGTAGACACCGACCTTATCGGCCGCTGCGCGCTCAACGACATCGTTGACCCCGCAACCGGCGAGGTCCTCATCCCCCGTGACGGCTACATCGAGTCCAAGGACGACCTCAAGAACCTCGTGGCCCACGGTCTCAAGAAGGTTCAGCTCAGGGCGCTTCTCACCTGCAAGTCCAAGTACGGCGTCTGCCAGAAGTGCTACGGCTGGGACCTCTCGACCCGTCGCCCCGTCAACATCGGCACGGCCGTCGGCATCATCGCCGCACAGTCCATCGGCGAGCCTGGCACCCAGCTCACGATGCGTACGATTCACTCCGGCGGCGTCGCTGGCGCTGACGACATCACGCAGGGCCTCCCCACGGTCGCCCGCATGTTCGACGTCGTCGGCAACGTCAACGAGAAGATCCTTGGTCGCGAGGCAGACCTCGCGCCTGTCTCCGGTACCCTGCTCATCACGCCGGAGCAGACCGAGTACCTCATCCGCATCGTCGACACCGACGACCACTCCCGCATCCTCGAGGAGTGGCGCATCCCCGCGTCCGCGCGCTTCATGCCGGGCATGGAGGATGGCGTCGAGGTTCGCGCTGGCGACCAGATCACCCGCGGCTTCGTCAACTTCCGCAAGCTGCGCAAGCTCACCGACATCGAGTCGACGATGCACACCTTCGTCGCCTCGGTCAAGGACGTCTATACCTCCCAGGGCGTCGACCTCAACGACAAGCACATCGAGGTCATCGCTCGTCAGATGCTTCGTCGCGTCCAGGTGACCAACCCCGGCGACTCCCAGTACCTGCTCGGCCAGTACGTGGACCGCTACGTCTTCGCCGATACGGTGCGCAATGTCGCCCTTGCTGGCGGCACCCCGCCCGAGGCAGAGCCCGTCATCCTCGGTACGCTCAAGGTCGCGAGCTCGATCGACTCCTGGCTCTCCAGCGCGTCGTTCATCCGCACAGCAGGCGTGCTCACCGACTCCTCCATTGCCGGTGACGTTGACCACCTGCTCGACCTCAAGTCCAACGTCATCGTGGGCAAGCAGATTCCCGCCGGCACCGGTCTCTCCGCGTACCGCGGCGTCGAGCTTACCTACCACGGCACCAAGATCGACGGCCCCACCTCGCCGCAGGCACAGAGCCTCCCCGAGTGGGCGCCCGACGAGCTCAAGGGCATCGAGGAGAAGCTCCCCAAGCAGCTTGACTGGGTGGGCGACGATTACGGCTACGGCGGAGTCTACTCGAAGAACGGCCGCACCCTCTCCAGCGAGGATGCCAAGCTCTATCTCTTCGATGACCTCGGCGTCTCGCAGCGCTGGACCAACAAGTTCAGCGAGGTGGGCATCGAGACCGTGGGCGACCTTATCGGCAAGACTGAGGATGACCTGCTCCGCATCGATGGCATTGGTGCTAAGGCCATCGAGGAGCTCCGCGACGGCCTCGAGGCGCGCGGACTGCTCTACATCCTCGAGCCCGATGACGACGAGGCCGATTCCGAGGACCTCTCGCAGCTCCTCAACATGGTCTTCTCGCCTGACGCGGATTCCGACATCATGCTGGGCACCGCCGCTCCCGCCAAGCACCACTACGACGACGAGCTGATTGGTGGCTCCGCCGATACGCAGTCCGGTGATTCCGATGTCATCAACGAGGACCTTGGCTCCCTGGATGACCTGCTCTCTCAGGTTGTCAAGCAGGAGAACGGCTCGGATGACGGTGACGGGGACAACGAGTAGTTCTCTCACGGTCTAGGTGGCATTTCTGCCCCGAGACAGATTGACGAAGGGCCCCGATGCAACATCGGGGCCCTTTTCCTGTGTGGCGAGGACGCACGCGGCAAGGGGTGCCGGCGCTTGCGTGGTTCTCACGCGGACAACCGAGTACTATGACCTGGATGAGATTTGTATTGACGCCGATGGTGGGGGAGGACCCATGAACGAGGCGTGCTCGAGGGACCTTCTCGACGAGTACCTTTCGAACGACGATGTGGTGTATGACGCCACGCAGATATTCGACGCGCTTTCTGATTTGACGCGCTTTCGCATCCTGGGCGCACTCTCGCTGGGAGAGAAGAGCGTCTCCGACTTGGAGGAGATTTGCGCCGTTTCTCAGTCGGCCATATCCCACCAGCTGCGGCTCCTGCGCGATCGGGGGCTGGTGACTGCCCGCCGCGATGGCCGCAGGGTCATCTATTCCCTGGCAGATGAGCATGTGACCACGCTCATCTCCGTTGGCTTGCTGCACGCAGCCGAACCGATCCGCGCGAGCGACGAGTAGATTGTTCCTGGCGTTCTTTGGGCCAGAACCTCGTTGCGTACTCCGTTCACGTCTGGGCCTGAATCATTGCGCGATATTTCTTGGTGATAGATTAGCCAACTGGTTAGATGCACTAATCGTAGGAAATAACGCGCAATAATTTCGAGCAGCTCGTGGGAGCTGCGTCTGGCATGAGGTCTGAACGTGGAGTAGAGGCCCTCCCCGCATCCCGTGAGCGCGAACCTGACGCGGATACTGCCGTTGACCAGAGCGTGTCAACATGTTACTGTTCATATGAACACGTGCTCATGTATTCAGGAGATTGAGCGCTTGGGACTAAGGCGTACGACTGGACCAACGGAGGAAACAATGCCTTGCTCATGCTGCCACCACGAGGAAGACGAGAAGGACGAGAAGACCGCTTGTGCCGCCTGTTCGGACGACGAAGAGGAACTCGAAGACGACGAAGAGGAGGACGATGATGACGAGGACCCCGCCGTTCTCAAACGACGCATCGCCATCTCGGCCGCGCTTCTCGTCGCAGCGGTTGTCATCGAGCGCCTGGTGAGCCTGCCCCTCTGGGCGCAACTTCTTCTCTACCTGCCATCGTACGTGGTGGCGGGAGGCGGCGTTATTGCCGAGGCCGCCGAGTCCGTGGCGCACGGACACCCGTTTGACGAGGACTTCCTTATGGCTATCGCTACCATCGGTGCGCTTCTCATTGGCTTTGTGCCCGGGGGTGAGCCCCAGTTTGCCGAGGCCGTCTTCGTGATGCTCTTCTTCCAGGTGGGCGAGCTCTTCGAGGGCATTGCCGAGGGTAACTCCAAGCGCTCGATCAAGGAGCTCCTCGACATCCGCCCCGACACCGCAAACGTTGAGCGCAACGGCGAGGTGACCACGGTTGACCCCAACACCGTGCAGGTGGGGGAGGTCATTCTTGTGCGGCCTGGCGAGAAGGTCCCACTCGACGGTACCGTAATCGATGGCATGTCGAGCCTCGATACCCGCGCCATCACTGGTGAATCCGTCCCGCGTTCGGCGAATCCTGGTGACCCTGCATTCTCTGGGTGCGTGAACCTCTCTGGCGTGCTCCGCCTGCGCGTGACCAAGGCGTTTGGCGAGTCAACGGCCAGCAAGATCATCGACATGGTCAAGAATGCCAGCTCGAACAAGTCCCACTCCGAGAAGTTCATCAAACGTTTTGCCAAGGTCTATACGCCAATCGTGGTCTACCTGGCCATTGCGGTGGCGGTGCTCCCTCCGCTCTTCTCGGGCGACTTTGGTGCCAACTTTGCCAAGTGGCTCCTCCGCGCACTCACCTTCCTTGTGGTCTCCTGTCCGTGCGCTCTGGTCCTCTCGGTGCCCCTCGCATTCTTTGGCGGCATCGGCAGCGCCTCCAAGCATGGCATCTTGGTGAAGGGGTCAAACTACCTGGAGGCCCTTGCTAAGACGCAGATCGTTGTCTTCGACAAGACGGGCACGCTCACCAAGGGCGTATTCAAGGTCACCACGGTCCACCCGTCGAGACTCAGCGAGGAGCAGCTCCTCCACCTGGCTGCTCACGTTGAGCAGAACTCCACGCATCCCATCGCTGCCGCGCTCCGCGATGCCTATCCAAGCGACAACGATGGCTGCACGGTAACGAACGTCTCCGAGGAGGCAGGTCTTGGCGTACTGGCCACGGTCAATGGGCATCGCGTTGCCGTGGGCAACGACCGCCTGATGGACGAGGTGGGCGCTACATGGCAGGGCTGTCACACCGCGGGCGGCACCGTGGTGCACGTTGCCGTGGATGGCGAGTACGCAGGCCATGTCCACATATCCGACGAGATCAAGGAGGACTCTCGCGAGGCGATTTCCGGCATCAAGGCCGAGGGCGTCCGCCGCTGCGTGATGCTCACGGGGGATCGCAAGGCGGCCGCGGCAAGTGTGGCCAGCGACCTCCAGCTTGACGAGTATCACGCGGAGCTTCTCCCCGCGGGCAAGGTCGACCAGGTAGAACGCCTCCTTGCCGAGCGCGAGGGCGGCGCCGCGCTCGCCTTCGTGGGTGACGGCATCAACGATGCACCGGTCCTTGCCCGCGCGGACGTGGGAATTGCCATGGGCGCCATGGGGTCGGACGCCGCCATCGAGGCCGCCGACGTGGTTCTCATGGATGACAAGCCCTCCAAAATCGCCGTGGCAATCCGCATCGCCCGCCGCACCATCCGGATTGCCCGTCAGAACATCGTCTTTGCGATTGCGGTCAAGGTTGCCATTCTCTGCCTGGCCGTGGTCGGTCTCGCCCCCATGTGGCTGGCCGTCTTTGGCGACGTGGGCGTCATGGTGCTCTGCGTCCTCAACTCCACGCGCGTACTGCGCTAAATCGCGTCGCTGGTCCCAAGCTTCGACCGTTGCCGCCACCAGGGGCTTTTGCCCCGGTGGCGGCTTGTTTACCTCCGGCTGGCAAGAGGGGCATACTGTCAACAATGCGCGCTGTGGAAAAGGCTGCGGCGGCACAACAAGAAGGGAACCACCATGAAGCTATTGCGTGCAATGCGTGAGCCCCTGAAGTACGTGCAGGGCAAGGGTGCCCTGCTCAAGTTCAAGGACGAGATGGGCTACATGGGGAAGCGCTGGCTCTTCGTGTGCTCGAGGAGCGGCTATAAGGCCTGCCACGACCAGCTTGAGGAGAGCTTCGGCGACGCGGACGACTACCGTCGCTACGAGGTCTTTGGCGGCATCTCGAGCAAGGGCGAGATTGCCAAGATGAAGGCCATCGTCGAGGAGGACAGCATCGATACCGTGGTAGCCGTGGGCGGCGGCTCTGCGGTTGACACCGCAAAGGCCACGGCGTACTACACCGGCAAGCACGTGGTGATCATCCCCACCGTTGCTGCCACCGACGCACCCTGCACGGGCCTCTCGGTCATCTACAACGATGACGGGAGCTTTGACAAGTACCTCTTCTATCCCACCAACCCCGACGCCGTCATGGTGGACTCCCAGGTCATCGCCAACGCCCCGGTGCGTTTCCTGGTGGCGGGCATGGGCGACGCGCTGGGTACCTACTTCGAGGGCCGCGCGTCCATCCGCACCGAGTCTTCCAGCCTTGAGGGCACGGGCATCACGCGCGCGGGCATGGCGCTTGCCAAGCTCTGCTACCAGACGCTGCGCGACTACGGCACCCAAGCGCTCGCTGCGTGCGAGAAGCACGTGGTCACGCCCGCCCTGGACGCCATCATCGAGGCAAACGTCTACCTTTCCGGCGTCGGCGCCGACAACGTCAACTGCGCGGCTGCACACTCCTTCTACAACGGCCTCACGTCGCTGGGCGGGCACAGCGTGCCCCACGGTAACTGCGTGGCCTTTGGCACCCTGGTGCAGCTCACGCTCGAGGGTGCAACCGAGGAGGAGTTCCTCGAGGTGCAGGAGTTCTGCCTTGAGGTTGGCCTGCCGGTCACGCTGAGCGAGCTTGGCGTCACCACCGATGATGAGATTCGCACCATCGCCAAGAACGCCTGCGTTCCCGGCGAGACGATCCACAACCTGGCCGGTGACGTCACGCCCGACGAGCTCTACGCCGCCATCGTGGCAACCGATGCCATCGGAAGGACCGTTCTTGGTCTGGATGACGAGGAGGACTAGCGCATCCGCTGGTTCGACAAGACGTTTACGATAACGGGCGGGTGCCACGCGTGTGGCGCCCGCCCTTCTCGTGCCCATGTGCGCAGTTGCGTGTATATCGCGTGAAGAAGGGATACGCCCGGTCCCGTGGCTTTTTGACAACTGCGGTGGGCGCGCGTAACGTATCACCTCGCGCCAATCCAGGGCGACGGTGCTGCGCTGCCCTTAAGATTCGTGTACACGCACGTAGATAGGTATAGAAGGAGAGAACTTTGCCTACCATTAACCAGCTCGTCCGCCACAGCCGCGTGAGCGTCAAGGCCAAGTCCAAGAACGCCGCGCTCCAGCACAACCCCCAGAAGCGTGGCGTCTGCACCCGCGTCTTCACCACCACGCCCAAGAAGCCTAACTCCGCCCTCCGCAAGGTTGCCCGTGTGCGCCTCGTGAACGGCATCGAGGTCACCGCCTACATCCCCGGCGAGGGCCACAACCTCCAGGAGCACTCCATCGTGCTCATCCGTGGCGGCCGTGTTCGTGACCTCCCTGGTGTCCGTTACAAGATCATTCGTGGCGCCTACGACTGCGCTGCCGTCCAGAACCGCAAGAAGGCCCGTTCCCGCTACGGCGCCAAGCGCGGCAAGTAAACCATCACAAGCAACGCAAGCCAACTGTTCTAGGGAGATACAAACATGCCGCGTCGTGCAGCAGCAGTGCGTCGTGAGGTCCAGCCTGACGCCGTCTACAACAACCGCCTCGTGACCCAGCTCATCAACAAGGTCCTTCTCGATGGCAAGAAGGCCACCGCGGAGCGCATCGTCTACGGTGCCTTCAACATGGTAGCCGAGAAGACCGGCGAGGATCCCCTCTCCGTCTTCAAGAAGGCCATGGACAACATCCGTCCTACGCTCGAGGTCAAGCCCAAGCGCGTCGGTGGCGCCACCTACCAGGTGCCCATGGAGGTCAACTCCCGTCGTGCAACCACGCTCGCCATCCGCTGGCTCGTGACCTTCTCGCGCGCCCGCAAGGAGAAGACCATGGCCGAGCGTCTCGCCAACGAGATCATGGACGCCGCCAACGGCGTTGGCGCCTCTGTCAAGCGTCGCGAGGACCTCTACAAGATGGCCGAGGCCAACCGCGCGTTCTCTCACTACCGCTTCTAGGCCGGGGGTAGCTGCATATGGCTCAGATGAAATATAAGCTCGAAGACCTGCGAAACATCGGCATCATGGCCCACATCGATGCCGGTAAGACCACCACTACCGAGCGCATCCTCTACTACACCGGCAAGACCCACAAGATCGGCGAGGTTCACGACGGTGCTGCCACCATGGACTGGATGGTCCAGGAGCAGGAGCGCGGCGTGACCATCACTTCCGCAGCCACCACGTGCTTCTGGAAGGATCACGTCATCCAGATCATCGACACCCCGGGCCACGTTGACTTCACGGCCGAGGTCGAGCGCTGCCTGCGCGTCCTCGACGGCGCCGTGGCTGTCTTCGACGCCGTTGCCGGCGTTCAGCCCCAGTCCGAGACCGTGTGGCGTCAGGCTGCCAAGTACAACGTCCCCCGCATCGCCTTCATCAACAAGTTCGACCGCGTGGGCGCCGACTTCTTCCACGCCATCGACACCATGAAGGAGCGCCTCTCCGCCCCCGCCGTGGCCGCCCAGATCCCCATGGGCTCCGAGTCCAACTTCTG
>CAJMLD010000044.1 GCA_905214175.1 uncultured bacterium | reverse complement strand
ACGGGGAACGTGATGCCGTGCTCGTCGTGGTGCTGCTCGACCACGGCCGCAAGCATGCGGGAGACCCCGATGCCGTAGCAACCCATCTGGAGAGGACGCTCGACGCCATCGGGGTCGGCAAACGTGGCACCCATGGTCTGCGAGTACTTGGTGCCTAGCTGGAAGACCTGGCCAACCTCGATTCCACGGGCCGCCTTGAGAGGCGAGCCGCACTTGGGGCAGATGTCGCCCGCCTTTGCGGTGATAACGTCCACCCAGCGGCCAATCGTGAAGTCGCGACCCTGGTTGGCGTGCACGTAGTGATAGCCGGCGTCGTTTGCGCCGATGGTCCACCACGCAGAGTCACGAAGCGATTCGTCTGCGCAGGCGCCAACGCCCTCGGGAAGACCGACGGGGCCGATGAAGCCCTTGACGAGACCATACTGCACAAGCTCCTCATCGCTCATCAGGTGGTATGCGCCAAAAGCATGCTCGGCCTTCACGTCGTTCATCTCGTGGTCACCGGGCACAAAGCACACCCAGGGCTTTCCATCGCCATCGACAAGCGCGAGCGCCTTCCTCGTGGCGGCTTCGGGAACTTTGAGGAACGCGGCAAGGTCGGCGATCGTCTCGCAGCCAGGGGTCTCGAGCTTCTCGAGGTCTCCTTCGTCCCCCTCGACAAGGTTGATGGGGGCCGTGGCGGCCTCGGTGTCAGCCGCAAAGCCACAGTCGTCGCAGTAGACGATCTCGGCCTCGCCGGCGTCTGCCAGCGCCATGAACTCGACGGAGGTGTCTCCGCCAATCTGGCCGGAGTCCGCTACCACGGGGAGCGCACGCAGGCCCACACGCTCGCAGATGCGCGCGTAGGCGGTCTTCTCGTCGTTGTAGGAGCGCTGCATGCCCTCGACGTCGGCGTCGAAGGAGTAGCCGTCCTTCATGATGAACTCGCGGCCGCGCATGAGGCCAAAGCGGGGGCGCAGCTCGTCGCGGAACTTGTCCTGGATCTGGTAGAGCGTCACGGGGAGCTGCTTGTAGGAGCGGAGCTCGTTGCGAACGAGGTCGGTGAAGGACTCCTCATGCGTGGGGCCCAGCGCAAACTCGCGCTCGTGACGGTCCTTGAGGCGCATGAGCTCCGGGCCGTAGGCGTTCCAACGGCCAGACTGACGCCACAGCTCGCCGTCGGTGAGGATGGGCACGAGCATCTCCTGGGCGCCGATGCCCTCCATCTCGTCGCGAATGACGGCCTCAATCTTCATGAGCGAGCGCCACGCAAGCGGCAGGTAGCTGTAGAGACCCGAGGCAGACTTGCGAATCATGCCCGCTCGGAGCAGGAGCCGATGGCTTGCGAGCTCCGCCTCCGCGGGGTCCTCCTTGAGCGTAGGCGCATAAAGCCCGGTCATCCTTGCATACGTTCTCACGGTGAAAGTCCTCTCCCCCGGCACCGTGGCCGGGCATCATGCGCCGGAACCGACGCCATGCAATTCTACGGCCTATCAGGCATCAAGTGCGCCGGGGAAGCGTCGCTCGATCTCGGCCATGAGTTCATCCACAATCTTGCCGGCAGGAACCTTGCGCAGGGGCCTGCCGCCCTCGAAGAGCATCGCCTGCCCGTGGCCACAGGCCACGCCAAGGTCGGCGTCCGAGGCCTCGCCGGGGCCGTTCACCACGCAGCCCATGACCGCCACGGTGATGGGCGCCTTCACGGTGGCCAGGCGCCTGCCCACCTCCTCGGCGATGGGGATCATGTCAACCTGGCAGCGTCCGCACGTGGGACAGCTCACCAGCTCCGGGGACCGCCGGCGCATGCCAAGCGCCGAGAGGAGCTCCCAGGCAACCGCAACCTCCTCGACGGGGTCGGCCGTGAGCGAGAGGCGCATGGTGTCGCCTATGCCCTCCTCGAGAAGGATTCCCACCCCAGCCGCGTTTTTGACCGTCCCCTGGCGAAGCGTGCCAGCCTCGGTGACGCCCACGTGGAGCGGCACGTCGGGAAGTGTCTTCGAAAGCTCGCGATAGGTTGCGAGCGTGGTGGGAACGCTGTGCGCCTTGGCAGAGAGCACCACGTCGAGAAAGCCCCGGTCACGGAAGTGCTCGACGAAGCCCTCGGCGGAAGCCACAAGCTTCTGGGGAAGCGTGAGGTCCTGCCTGGCTGCGACCTTCTCGTCAAGAGAACCAGCGTTGACGCCTATGCGAATGGGGATGCCCGCCTCGCCGCATGCGTCGATAACGGCGTCGACGCGTTCCCACGACCCTATGTTGCCGGGGTTCACGCGCAGCGCCGCGGCTCCTCGAGCTGCAGCGCCAAGGGCAAGCCGGTAGTCAAAGTGAATGTCTGCAATCACGGGCAGCGGCGACTCAGCGCAGATGCGCTCAAAGCCGTCAAGGGAGTCCGCGTTGGGGACGGCAACGCGGATGATCTCGCAGCCCGCATCTGCAAGTCGCCTGATCTGGGCGAGGGTGGCCGACGCGTCCGCGGTCTTGGTGGTGCACATCGACTGCACCGAGACGGGCGCACCTCCGCCAACGGCAACGTTGCCCACCATGACGCGCCTGGTGAGGTCACGGGGAAGCTTCTGAGTGCTGGAATCCATGTCAGCCACCAATCACAAAAGTGAGAATGTCGTTTCTCATGGCCACGACAAAGACGAAGAGGAAGAAGGCAAGGCCAACGTAGCTCACGATGCTCTGGGCGCGCGCGGAAACCTGTCGCCTGGAGATGGCCTGGATGATCTCTATGAGGATCTTTCCGCCGTCCAGCGGGGGGATGGGAAGTAGGTTCATGAAGCCGAGGGACATCGAGATGGCGCCAATGAAGAACGCAAGCGTGGGAACGCCGGCCGAGGCTGCCTCGGACGCCATGACCGAGATGCCCACGACGGAGCTTGATTGATCGAGGACCTCCATGGTGTGCGAGGGCACGATGAGCTTCACGGCGTACTCCGCCACCAGCCCACCGTAGGCCACGGACCCACGAAGCGCCTGGCCAAGCGAGGGGTAGTACGTGTAGGACTGGTTGGTAATACCCAGGTACTCAGCCGCCTCGCCGTCAACCAGGTCGACGGTCGTCTCATACGCCACTCCGTCGCGCTCATAATCCAGCGTGAAGTCGGTGCCAGACTCCAGATATGGCTTGATGGCGGCAACGAGGTCGTCGTAGGTGGAGATGGAATCGCCATCCACTGACGTGATGCGGTCGCCCGCCTCGAGGCCAGCCGACTCCGCAAAGGACCCCTCGGCAACACTCCCAACAACAGGCTCGTTTGAGGCAACCTGCACACCCATGACCATGAAGGATGCCGTAACCACCACCAGCGCCACAAGCAGGTTGACTGCGGGACCGGCAAGGAGCATCGCCGTCCGTCGCCAGAAGCCACAGCCAAGGTAGGTGCGTCCGCGCTCGTGCGTCAGGAACTCGTCTGCGCTCATGTGGGGGTCTCGCGGCTCACCATAGTTGGTGGTGCCAGCCTGGGAGAAGTCATGGCCACGGTCGTACTCGGTTAGGAGGTTGCCGTCGCGTCGAAGCGTCTCGAAGCTCGCCGGCCAGTCCGCCTGTCCCTTGTGCTCGCCAAGCGCAGGGTCGTAGTAGGGCCTCACAGCCGCCCAGTCCGTCAGTGTGGCGAGAAGCCCGTAGGCCCTGTCAAGGTCACAACCAAGTTGGGAGGCAAGGTCGCTCACCGCAATCCTGCCGGAGCGCTGCACGCTCATGAGCGCGGCCCCAAGGAGCTCGTCAGTGGAGTTCTCCATACCGCAGATGCGGGTGTAGCCGCCGAGCAGAATGGGGGTCACGCCAACCTCGGTACCGTGGTCCTTGCTCTTGTGGGAGAGCCTGAAACGACAGGGCATGCCAAGGAAAAACTCGGTCACGCGGACGCTACAGGCGCGAGCCGCCAGGTAGTGGCCGCCCTCGTGCACAAATACGAGAAGCGAGAGAACGACCACGCCCCAGAAGACAGCAGATACGACCCCCGTCATGCTCGAAGTCCCTTGATGAAGGAGTGCGCCAGCTCCCGCGACCTTGCGTCCACCTCGGAGAGTTGCGCCAGATTGTCGACGGCAACCGCATGCGTTGCGTCCATGACCGCAGAGATGACGCGCTCGATGTCGAGGAAGCCGCACGCCCCCGCCCTAAAGGCGGCGTTGGCCACCTCGTTTGCCGCGTTAGCGGCGCACGGCATGGTGCCGCCAATACGTCCCGCCTCCTTGATGAGCGCAAGGCACCCAAAGGTCTTCTCGTCCGCCTCGCCAAAGGTGACGGGGGCCTCGCGGCACCAATCGACTGGCACCGTCGGCGCGCTCCAGCGCTCCGGATAGCTGAGCGCGTACTGGATGGGAATGCGCATGTCGGAGGGGCCAAGTTGGGCCTTCACTGACCCGTCTGCAAACTCGACCATCGAGTGGATGCGGCTCTGGCGCTGCACGAGCACCCGAATGTCATCGATGCCCACGCCAAAGAGGTGATGGGCCTCGACGACCTCAAGCCCCTTGTTGGTAAGCGTCGCGGAGTCGATGGTGATCTTTGGACCCATCGTCCAGGTGGGGTGCGCAAGGGCATCGTCAACGGTCACGCGCGAGAGCTCGTCTCGCGTCATGCCATAGAAGGGGCCACCCGAGCACGTGAGCCAGATGCGCGCGAGGTCAGTATCCCTCTCACCAACAAGGCACTGGTAGATGGCGCTGTGCTCAGAGTCGACGGGGATGAGCCTCCCGGGCTTTGCGAGCGGCATGAGAAGGTCGCCCGCAACAACGATAGACTCCTTGTTGGCATAGGCCAAGATCTTGTCGGCCTTGAGCGCCGCATAGCCAGCCGCCATGCCGGCCTCGCCCACCACAGCGTTCACCACGCAGTCAACGTCCGGGAGCTCTGCCAGCGCCATGACGGCGTCGGGGCCAAAGCCAAGGACGCAGCCCGAGGGGAGCTCATCGAGGGCAACGTCGTCCTTGCGGGAAGCGTCAGCAACGGCGACGTGCATGGCATTGAACTCTCGAGCCGCCTCGACGAGCCGTTGGCACGACGAGTTCACGGAAAGCGCGACTACCTTCAGGCGGTCGGGATGCTGGCGACACACGTCAAGCGTCTGCATACCAATGGAGCCCGAACACCCGAGAACCGCGACGCGAAGCACATGCGGACGCGGAGAGCGCGCTCCAGGACGCTCGAACAAACTCATAGAATTCCCCCAAAGAAAAGTATGAAGTAGGCCGCCATGCTGCCAAAGAGCATGGAGTCAGACCTGTCGAGAAGACCGCCGTGGCCAGGCATGAGGTTGCCGGAATCCTTGACGCCAACGCCTCGCTTGAGACGGGACTCAAAAAGGTCTCCCACAACCCCCGCCATGCCCACGATGAGTCCACCGAGAAGGGCAAGAGGCATCTCAAGCCCCGCGACACCTAGAACGGCCATTGCCGCCCAGATGACCACGGAGGCAACGATGCCACCGTAGAACCCCTCCCAGCTCTTATGGGGCGAGATCCGCGGCGCCAGCTTGTGGACGCCGATCTTCGAACCCACGGCATACGCCATGGCGTCATTGGCCCAGACGGAAAGCATGACCCCAAACGTCAGCGTTGCCCCAACAAGGCCGTTGTCGACAACGCGGATAAGGACCAGGCTCGAGAAGGTGAGCGAGGTGTAGAGCGGTCCAAAGACCGTGATGGCCACGTCGCCCACATTTGCCCGCGGGGTGAAGACGTACCATGCCGCGCAGGCGGCAACCAGCAGGAAGAGGATGATGACCAGTCCCCTGAGGCCGGTGAGATACGCCGCAATGGGAAACAGCACCGCAGCCGAGAGGCCAACTCCCTCGTTGGGCATGCGCCCGCCCATACGCGCGATGCGGAAGAACTCGGAGCAGCAGAGCCATGCCATGGCGCTGATCATGAGCGTCGTGGCAATGGGCCCAACGTAGAGGCAGACAAGAACGACGATCGCATAGATGGCGCCCGAAGTGGTGCGCGTGAGGAGCCGCTCCGTCCAGCCACGGGCGCGTTGCCCCGCAAGGGCGCCCGCAGTGCGGCGGGCCTCCTTGGCGTCGCGCCTGTTCTCGAGCTTGTCTATGTGGCGGTCGATACCAACACTCTCGCGCTTGTCCTGCTGGTCTACGGGGCCTTTCTCACTCAAGACTCGGTGACACCCCCAAACCGGCGGTGACGGCCCTGGAATGCTTTGACCGCGCGCAGGAAGTCCCAGCGCGAGAAGTCGGGCCACAGGGTTGGGGTCACGTAGAACTCGGTATAGGCGAGCTGCCAGAGCAGATAGTTGGAGAGCCGCATCTCGCCAGACGTGCGGATGAGAAGCTCGGGGTCTGTCAAACCGCTCGTGTACAGGCGAGACGAGAGAGCGTCCTCATCGATGTTCTCGGGACGCAGGGTGCCGGCGGCGACCTCGGCTGCAAGCTCGCGGGCGGCACGCGTAATCTCAGCACGTGCGCCGTAGTTTACGGCCAGAGCAAACGTCATGCCCGTGTGGTCGGCAGTCTGTTCGAGCCCCTCACGAAAGACGTCAGCAGTCTGCTCTGGCAGGGCATCGATATCGCCAAAGAAACGAAGCCGCACGTTCTCCTGATGGAAGAGCGGCAACTCGTTGAGAAGCGTGGTCGCAAAGAGGTGCATGAGGAGGTCGACCTCATGCTGGGGCCTCTTCCAGTTCTCAGTTGAGAACGCGTAGACCGAAAGCACATCCAGGCCAAGGCGCACGCTCGTGGTAACGGCCTCGCGCAGCGAATCGACGCCTGCGACGTGGCCCTCCGAGCGATCGAGCCCACGGGCCTTGGCCCACCGTCCGTTGCCGTCCATGATGATGGAGACATGGCGAGGAATGCGGCTCAGGTCGACGTCAGCAAGGCTTATGTCCTCAGGGGGGTTGGCGTAGTACGCCCCCAGTTTCTTCTCGTCTATCTGCACCTAAATCTCCATGACCTCAGCGGTCTTCTCCTTGACCATCGCGTCGATGCGCTTGACGTAGTCGTCAGTGAGCTTCTGGATGGCCTTCTTCTCGCGGGAGACCTCGTCCTCAGAGAGCTCCTCGTCGCGGTCGAGCTTGTTGTTGGCGTCACGACGAACGTTTCGAATGGAGACGCGCGCCTCCTCGGCGATGTCCTTGCACTCGCGAGCAAGCTCGCGGCGACGCTCCTCCGTGGGCTTGGGGAACGGGAGACGGATGGATGCGCCGTCGTTTGAGGGCGTGATGCCCAGGTCCGAGGCCTCGATGGCCTTCTCGATGCTCCTCAGCGCGCTCTTGTCCCACGGCTCGATGACCATCATCGAGGCCTCGGGGACTTTCACGCCCGCAAGCTGCGTGATGGGCGTAGGCTGTCCGTAGTAGTCGACCTTAATGGGGTCGAGGATGTGCGGATTGGCACGTCCCGTGCGGACGCGGGAGAAGTTGGCCTGGAGCGCTTCCAGACACTTGTCCATATGCTTCTTGGCTTTGTCGGTGTACTGGCTCATGCTTGCTCCTCCTCGACGACGGTGGTACCAACGTTCTTGCCCGCAAGCGCGCTCATGAAGACGCCGTCCTGGCCCATGTCAAAGACCATGATTGGCATCTTATTGTCATGGCAGAGCGCCGTGGCCGTTGCGTCCATGACCTTGAGATCGCGAGCGAGAACCTCCTTGTAGGTGATGGTATCGAACTTTTCTGCCTCGGGATGGGTAACGGGGTCGGCATCGTAGATGCCGTCGACCTTGGTCGCCTTCATGAGGACCTCGGCGCCAATCTCGCACGCGCGAAGGGCTGCGGCGGTGTCGGTGGTGAAGTAGGGGTTCCCCGTGCCGGCGGCAAAGATGACGATACGACCCTTTTCGAGGTGCCTGATGGCGCGGCGGCGGATGTAGGTCTCGCACACCTGGTGCATCTCGATGGCACTCATGACACGGCAGTCCATGCCATTGCGCTCGAAGCAGTCCTGCAGCGAGAGAGCATTAATGACCGTTGCGAGCATGCCCATGTTGTCTCCCTGGGCGCGGTCCATGCCTGCAGCAGCACCCTGGATGCCACGGAAGATGTTGCCGCCACCCACAACAACGGCAACCTGGACGCCATCCTCCCACACGGGTTTGATCTCCTCGGCAAGTCTCTGCGGCACCTTGGGGTCTATGCCAAAAGCCTGGTCGCCCATGAGGGCCTCGCCGGAAAGCTTCAGAAGAACGCGCTGGTACTTGTAGGTCGACAAGCCATCCTCCATTCATCGGGACGTCACGACCGCCAGATGTCGCAGCCGTAACCCCAACGATTCTATCAGAGCACCACGGGTGCGCCACCACGCCCTCGGCGAGTGTAAGGTCTCTGCATACGGAGGACACGCATAGAGCCAAAGTCTGGCCAAAAGACAAGAAGCTGTCCCAACAGGCAAGGGCCTGTCGGGGCTGCAAACAATCACTTCTTATGAAGCAGCCTGTGCTACTCGCCGAAGTTGAAGCGCACGAAAGTGACAATCTTGATGTCGTCGCCGAGTGACTTGGAGACCTTCTTGGCAAGGGAGGAAATGGTCTCGTTGGAGTCCTTCACAAACACCTGCTCGGTAAGGACGCTCTCCTTGTAGAACTTCTCGAGCTTGCCGAGGGCAATCTTCTCCTGGATGGCCTCGGGCTTGCCGGACTCGGCAGCCTGCGCCTTGTAGATGCCCATCTCGTGGTCGATGACGTCCTGGGGGACATCCTCGCGTACGGCAGAGACGGGGTTGCTGGCGACGACCTGCATGGCAACGTCATGCGCGAAAGTCTTGAACTCGTCCGCATTTGCGGTCTCGGGCTTGGAGAACGAGAAGCTCACCATGTCGGCATGCTTGCCGTCGTGGTGGATGTAGCAGCCAATGCCACCGTTCTCGGCGGTGAGGCGAGCGAAGCGATTGATCTTCATGTTCTCGCCGATGACGTGAATCATCTCGGTGAGCTCGGACTCGACGGTGCCCTCACCCATGGGGCAAGCCTTCAGGGCGTCAACGTCAGCGGGATCGTTCTTGGCAACGACCTCGGCCACCGCGTGCGCAAAGTCCTTGAACTTGCCGTTGGTGCCAACGAAGTCGGTCTCGCAGGTGAGCTCGACCATAGCGGCAACCTTTGCGTCATCAGAGACGTAGACGGCGATGGTGCCCTCGTTGGTCTCACGGCCAGCGCGCTTGACGGCCTTGGCAAGGCCCATCTTGCGGAGGACGTCGACGGCCTTATCAAGGTCGCCATCTGCCTCGACGAGGGCCTTCTTGCACTCCATCATGGGAGAGTCGGTCATCTCGCGAAGCTGCTTCACGAGGGCGGCAGTAATCTGTGCCATGTGAACCTCCTAAAGGGGTTGTTTGGTTGGTTGGAGACGGAAGCTACTCGGCCGCAGGAGCCTCAGCGGCAGGAGCGGCGGCCTCCTCGGTCGCGACCGGAGCGGAAGCCTCGCCGGTCTGCATCTCCTCAGCGGTCACCTGAGTCTCGCCGGTACCAGCAAGAACGGCGTCGGCAGCGAGCTCGCACATGAGGGAGACGGAGCGGATAGCGTCGTCGTTAGCGGGCACGCCGTAGTCGATGACATCGGGGTCAGAGTTGGTGTCGAGCAGTCCGACAACGGGAATGTGCAGACGGTTGGCCTCACGAACGGCAATCTCCTCGCGCTTGGTGTCGACGACGAAGATGGCCTGCGGGAGTGCGGTCATGTCACGGACGCCACCGAGGTTCTTCTGGAGCTTGTCGAGCTCCTTGGTGAGCAGCGCCTGCTCCTTCTTGGGGAGCGCGTTCATGCGGCCGTCCTCGACCATGGCCTCGAGCTCCTCCATGCGGGCGATGCGGGAACGCATCGTCACGAAGTTGGTGAGCATACCGCCGAGCCAGCGCTGGTTGATGTAAGGCATGTTAGCGCGCTCAGCCTGAGTCTGGATAGGCTCCTGAGCCTGCTTCTTGGTGCCCACGAAGAGGACCTTGCCGCCCTTGGCAGCGGTCTCGCGCAGGAAGGTGTAGGCCTTGTCGGCGTCGATGAGGGTCTGCTTGAGGTCGAGGATATAGATGCCGTTGCGCTCGCCAAAGATGTAGGGCTTCATCTTGGGGTTCCAGCGACGGGTCTGGTGACCGTAGTGGCAGCCTGCGTCGAGAAGGGTCTGGATAGTAACCTTAGCAGCCATGTTTGACCTCCATTGGTTGGTCCTCCGCACGATGTCATCCCCGAAGTGCCACCCCTGGCCTGGCTTAGAGCCTGGGGCACCATGGCCTTCGAGTCGTCGCGCGTGTGTGATGTTGCCGCCTGGTAGCGACATGCTG
>CAJMLD010000043.1 GCA_905214175.1 uncultured bacterium | reverse complement strand
TATGGAAGAAGTGCTTACCCTACCAATGGAAAATCTGCTTGACATTCACAGCGGGCTCTTCCTGCCGCTCGAGAACAGCGTCTTCGTTGCGTCCCCCGCGGACACGGTCCTCCAACTGGCACACGATTTCGACCTCCCTGAGCTGCTCCTTCTCAGCTATGAGCTTTGTGGCACATATCGTTTGCCGGTGCGCGGAGAAGAGACTGCCTACGGGCGTCCCGCCTGCATGACGCCCGAGTCGTTGCGACGCGCCCTGTATGGGCGAGAGGGGATGCACGGCATCAAGAAGATTCGTCTCGTGCTGCGCTATCTGCTGCCAAAGTCGGGCTCTCCAATGGAGACGGTGCTGGTACTCGTGCTGACGCTGCCTCCGAGGTTGGGCGGGTACGGGCTTCCCACCCCAGTGCTCAACGTGCGCTGCTACATCGACGAGAGCGGAATGACGTACTACATCCCCGACCTCTGGCGGCGGGATCGGAACGTCGTTCTGGAGTATTTTGGCGGGCGCGACCACACGGAGCTGCACGACATGGTGTTGGACAACCTGCGGAGAAATGACCTTCTCGACAGCGGCCAGCAGGTGCTTGTTGCCGTGTACGAGCACCTCGCGAACGGGGCGAGCATGGATCACCTGGCCGCGCAGCTGTCGCATCAGCTTGGGCTGGGCAAGATCGAGATGAGCAGAGAGGCGCGGGAGCGCCGGCGCGAGCTGCGGACCAGGCTCCTTCGATGGCGAGGTGGCGTGGAGGGGCGAAACCGCGAGGGTGCATGACGATCACCGCCGTGCCGATGTGCCGCTGCTGATACACATTCGTCCTCCGAATGTGTATCGACCTGGGCGCGTCACACATTCGTGTACAAATGTGTATCGGGCGTGTATCGGGCGAGAAGTGCTCCCGCCGCTCTCCGGCAGCAACAGGCGCTTCTCGTCTATACTGCAGGCGACATTCAAACCGAGGGCACGGTTTGGGCAGCTGTGAGGCCTGCAAATGGATCCCGGTTCTACTCCGGGTCAGCAACCAGAACTGTGCTCAGTTGCGCGCGCCACGCTATTTGCGGCGTCGCGCCTTGAGGCTACCGTCGCCACTCGACGGCCCTGCCTGCCCTCGACGCTCCCAAGGGAGCAGATCACAGGGAGGCGGGCATGAAACCCACAAAACCCATGGCAGCGTCCGGGACGAACCTGCGGAAGCGAATCCTGGCGGTCACGTTGTCGCTGGTCACGGCCGCATCGATGGTGCCCACGAGCGCTCTTGCCGAAGCCGCGGCGGACTCCGCCCCGGCCGCGGCCTCGGCAGCGGCTGCTGCTGCCGCAACGGTCAGCATCTACTCGACATACCTCACCACCAGCGAAAACTCGACGAGCGGCACCTACGCCTACGCCGCCTCGGACACGCTGTGGGCGTGGGCGCGCGAACGTGGCGCCAGCGCTCCCATCGATGCTTCCACCCTCACGTACCAATGGCAGGTGAGCTCCGACAACTCCACCTGGGAGGACATCCCCGGCGCCACCGCGCAGTCCCTCCCGCTCGCTAACTACGCCGGCCGTTACGTGCGATGCGTGCTCACGACGGCCGACGGCGTCTCTACGCGCAAAACGCGCAGCCGCAACGCGGTTGCCGCTGCCGGCTCGGTCAACCTCGTGAGTGTGTCGCTGAGCAAGACCGGCACGCTCGCACTCGGCGACACCCTCACCGCAACGGCCAAGGACGCAAGCGGCGCCGACGCCACCTCCAACGCCAGCGTGACCTGGTCCTGGTACGCCAGCGACTCGGCGTACGGTACGGGTGAGAAGATCGCCGGTGCCACGGGTTCAACGCTCACCGTGACCTCCGACCTCCTGGGCAAGTACGTCTACGCGAGCGCGGACGGCGGCTACGGGGCAACCGAGAGCTCCGCCGCGGGACCCGTGCAAGAGGCCGGCACCGTCACCCTGTACAAGGTGACGGTTGACGCGTCCGGCCGCGCGACGGTGGGCCAGACCATCTCGGCCACGGCATACACCGGCTCCTACACCCCGGCGACCTCTGCAGACGTGGTGCACTACCAGTGGCAGTGGGCCGCAAGCAACTCGACGGACGATACGTCGTTCACCGACATCCCCGGCGCCACCGCAGCGACGTTCACCGTTCCCGCGCAGACTGCCGACGGCACGTCGCTTCTTGGCACGTACCTGCGCGTCAAGGCAACAAGCGGCAACTCCGTGGTCTCCACCAGCGTCCCGTCCTACTACGGAACTACCGCGCAGGCCCCTGTTGGCCCCGTCACGCTAGCGGGTGCCTATGACGTCTCGAATGTGAAGCTCTCGTCGTCGGCGACAAATGCGCAGGTGGGGGCCACGCTCACGGCGCAGCCCCAATACGAAGAGTCCAGCAGCTGGGGCACCTATGAGGCGGACCTGCCCTCGGACGCCCAGCTCACCTGCGCCTGGTACGCGTCGGATGACGCAGCGGGCACCAACGCGCGCGAGATCACAGCAGCCGACGGCGCAAACGGCACCACGCTCACGCTCTCCCCGTCGCTTGAAGGCTCATACGTGTGGGCAAGCTGCAGCGCGCTCATGGCGTCGGCCAGCAGCGAGAAGACCCAGGTCAAGGCCTCAGGCAGCTATGACCTCCACCACGCCTTGGTTTCGCCTGCGTCGGGCACGCTCGTCACCGGCGAAATCGCGACGGCGACGGTCTATGCCGCGCAGCTCTCGGGCAGCAACGTGGACGTGACCGGCAAAGACGGCGTGAACCTGCAGTGGTACGTTGCCGCAAGCGCCGATGTCCCGTCAACAGAGTGGCAGCCGCTTGACGGTTGCACGTCGGCAGGCCTGCAGGTTCCTGCAAGCGCGGCGGGCAAGTACCTCAAGGTCGTGGCAACAAGCGGGACAACCTCCGTCTCCGCCGCCTTCAGCCAGCCTGTCGCCGACGGCACCACGCTCGCGGGCGCCGTCGCGCGCCTCCAGAACAAGAACTGGCGCCCCTCGCTCACGTACGGTACCGATGCCAACGTGAACGACGTGCTTCTCGCCAAGCTGGCCGAGGATGGCGTGGACACCACGGGGCTCACCGTGCGCGTGACCAGCGTTGACTTCCAGGACACCAGCGATAACGCCACCGTGGGCATCTCCACCGCAGACGCGGACAACGGCGCCGTCACGTACTTCTCGTGCGACATCGACAAGGTCTCCAGCTGGAACATGTCCTCGCTTCAGACGGTGAGCTCGATCACGTTCACGCTCTCGCGCGGCGACGAGACCGCAACGTACACCCCCAACCGCACGTTCCAGGTGCCCTGGGACGAGGCCACGGCACGTGCGGTGCTCCAGAAGAAAGCCGATGCCATCACGTTGGCCTTCGCCGAGGGTGACTCTACGGACTCCGTGACGCAGGCCTTCTCGCTGCCGGTAAGCCTGGGTGGCGCCAGCGCCTCGTGGAGCGCAAGCGACGGCACCGTGAAAGTAACCGGCGAGAGCTGGGACAGCACCCTCACGGCAACGCCCACGCGCGGCTCGGTTGACACGCCGGCGACCCTCACGGCAACAGTTTCCTTCACGGGCTACGGTATGCCCAATGTCACGGTTTCCAAGGCCTTCCCGGTTACCGTCAAGGCAGACCCCGAGGCTGTTGCCGCAGCTCAGGCGGAGCTTGCGTCCACGGTCGAGACGGGCTTCACGTACGAGAAGGTAACCGCCTTCTCGACGGGAGACGCCGTCGACCACGAGGCCATTACCGGAGACTTGCAGCTTCCTACCACCCGTGCGCTGGGCGTGGACGGCAAGACCTACAGCGTTTCCTATACCAGCGACAACCCTCTCGTTAGCTTCAACGGCTACCACGCCATCGTGGTGCGGCCCCTGGGCACCGCGCACACCGTAGCCATTACCTGCACGGTCACGGACAAGTCGAACCCCCAGGTCACGGCCACCAAGACGCTCGAGTTCACCCTTGCTCCCGTAAGCGAGAAGGAAATCGACGAGGCGGTCTCGCTCATGGAGGACACCAAGGCGGGGTATGCCCTGGCGCTTCTCGACGGGCAGGCTGCCAGCAACGTGACAGACAGCCTGCACACGTTCCTGGGCGCCTATCGCGATGCTTCCGGCAACCTGGCATGGGCGCGCAACCGTGACACCCAGTCCGCGCACCCCGGCATCGTGCTGGTTGACCTGCCCGGATACAGCGACATGGGAGGCATGACCTGGCGCACCTTCAAGTCAAGCCGACCGGACGTGATCTCCAACGAGCTTCTCGCCTACACCAAGCCCGCCGACAACACGCGGGTTACCGTAATCTCGCGCCTTGCCGACGAGCGCTTCCAGGCCTACTACGAGTTCTACAAGGATGACCCCGCGGTGAGCGACCAGCTCAAGGCCAAGCTGGCGAGCCTTGTGGACCAGGACGTCTCGGCAACGTTCACGGTCGCGGGCACCTCCGGCCAAGACGCGCCGGCAACCGTTTCGGCAAGCTGCGCGGTCATTGGCCCCAACGTCTCCGGTGCGAGCGTCAGCTGGGCGCCCGAGACCTCGCTTTCCGTCGAGCCGGGCACCACCGCGGCGGACCTCACCAAGCAGGTCCTCGA
This sequence comes from uncultured bacterium, assembly GCA_905214175.1. Classification (GTDB taxonomy): domain Bacteria; phylum Actinomycetota; class Coriobacteriia; order Coriobacteriales; family Atopobiaceae; genus Tractidigestivibacter. The sequence goes on along the minus strand of CAJMLD010000043.1, from coordinate 5,658 downwards.
CGCCAACGGCATCACCTACGACGCCGACCTCTACACCTTCGCCAAGGACGGCACCTCGCTTGGCTATGACGCCGCAACCGGCAAGTGGTGGCAGTTCTTCATCAACGGTAAGTCCGCCGATGTGATGGCCTCGAACTACGTCCTCAAGGAGGGCGACAAGGTCGTCTGGTACTACTCCGCCTGGGGCGACTCTCTTCCGGGCCAGGTCACCGGCTCGGTCAAGGTGATCGGCAAGGACGCCTCGGGCCTCGACCAGGTCTGGGCAGACACCACGTCGATCACCCTCCTGGAGGGCTCCACGGCTGCCGACCTCTCCGAGGCGGCGTTTGCCGAGAAGGGCCTCGCACACGATTCCGGCACCGCAAGCTGGGGCTGGTATCTCAGCACCATCACCTCGCCCGTGGACGGCCGCGTGCTTGGCTGGGACGCCGCGACTAACGCGTACTGGCACCTGTTCGTGAACGGACAGATGTCACAGGTGGGCGCCAGCAGCATGAACATTGCCAATGGCGACGAGGTCGTGTGGTACTACTGCGCGGACGCTGACAGCCTTCCCAAGAGCGACGCCCTGGTTGTCGACCCTACGGCTACGCGTCCCGTTGACCTGAGCGCTGCCTGGCCCGGCTACAAGGGCACTGACGAGACGGGCGTGGTGCGCGGGCTCTCGACGCCCGTGCCGGGCTCCGGCACCTACGCCAAGCTCGACTGGGCGCAGTCTCGCCTCACCACCGCCATGTACGTCAACGCGAGCGACGCGATCATTGTGAACGGCGACGTGTATGACGCCGCGCAGACGCAGCTCTATCGTCGCGATGCGTCCACTGGCCTGGTGCTCGACGAGGCGCGCCTTGCCGCGAGCGTTGACTCCACGGCGCGCCTGCAGTACGCCGACGGCCTCATTCTTGTGCCCCTGCACGGTGGCCGCATCCAGGCGCTCACCGCGGACACGCTGACCACGGTTTGGGTCTCGGCGGCGCTGCCCACCTCGACTAGCTCGAGTGACAAGGCCGTTGACCAGCAGCTTCTCTCGTCCATTGCCGTGCGCGACGGCAAGGCGTACTTCTCGACCGCAGCACCCGACGGCAGTGACTCCTGCGGAGGCTACGTGGCCTGCGTGAGCCTGGCGGACGGAAGCGTTATGTGGTCGCACGAGGATACGGATGCGGGCTTCTACTGGACGGGAGCCGTGCCAACGTCCGCGGGGGTGCTTACCGCCAACGATGCCGGGCAGGTCTCGCTGCTCGATGCTGCGACGGGCCGCGAGCGCTCCTCGGTCGAGCTGGGCACGCGTTGCCGCGCACAGCTGGCAGTGAGCGGTAACGTGGCATACGCGGTCACGACCGACGGCACGCTGCACGAGCTCTTCCTGGGTTCTGACGGCTCGCTGACGGCTGGCCGCAGCGTGAAGTTTGGCTCGTACTCCACCTCGTCGCCCACCATCTGCGATGGTCTGCTTTACGTGGGAGGCTCCTCGTCCGCAGACGTCACGCGCGGCGCGCTCTTTGTGATTGACCTTGCGTCCATGCAGGTGACGCATGAGGTACTGGTGCCCGCGACTGCTGTTGAAGGCCAGGTGGGGACCGGCGACGTAAAGAGTGCGCCGCTGGTGAGCGTTGCCGCCGACGGCAACACCTACGTGTACTTCACCTGCAACGGCAAGCCCGGCGGCGTATACGCGTACCGCCTGGGCGATGCAGCTGCCATCACGCTCTACCAGCCCGCGGCCGACCTCTGGCAGTACTGCATGAGCTCTATCGCCTGCGACGCAAGCGGCAACCTCTACTTCTTCAACGACTCCGGCACCCTCTTCAAGCTGGACGCCGGTGCCACCACGGCGGCGCCGGGCGAGAAGGGCGGCGGCTCCTCCAGCGGCAGCGGCGGCGAGAACAACGGCGGCTCCTCCAGCGGTGGCTCCACCAGCGGAAGCGGCAACGGCGGCTCTACCAGCGGGAACAGCGGATCCACCGGAGGCACCGCTAGCAAGGGCGGCTCCGGCAAGGGCAGCTCCAGCGGCTCCAGCGACAACAGCAACGCCAAGAGCACCAACGACTCTACCGGCACCAGCACCGCCACGGCGAGCGAAGCTACCGCCACCGCGTCGGAGGACGGCTCGCTTCTCGGCAGCTATGCATCAGAGGACGTGACAAGCGTCACCTCCGTTGGCGACAAGAACGACGCAGTTACCGGCGAGGCGCCCGCAACTGACGTGGCGGCGCAGACAGGCCTTCCCATCTGGCCCATCGTGGGCACCTGTGTGGGTGCAGCGCTGCTCATCTTGCTGCTGGCCACGCGTCGCCGCGACAAGAGCGATGCCATCGAAGGGAGGCGCGGCTAGATGTCAGACAACGGCACGCCGGCGAACGGCCAGCAGTCAGCTAGCGGCAAGCGTACTGCCAGGGTGATCCTTGGGGTTCTCGCCGCAGCGCTCATTGCCTTCTGCGTGTGGGCAATGTCCGTCTACGCACAGGGCGGCGACCCGCTTGCCTGGGTAACGGGCTCCGCAGCGTTCCAGACCACGGCAGACGAGACGGACCAGACTACCAGCCAGGACACCGCCTCCTCGCAGGAAGCACCCCAGACGACCACCGTCACCACGGATGACGTCTACACCGCGCTCGCATCGCTCCAGTTTGACGGCACGGATGTCTCTCTCGAGAAGGACGCCGCCCACGTGGTCCTCTCCGCGGAGGGCATCTGGGTCGAGGAGGCAAGCGCGGATGCGCCCACAGACATGGCGCTTGCCTGCGCCCAGCGCTCCGCGGCCCTTGCCACCTGGGCCTCCGAGCAGGGCGTGGGCATCCCCAGCGTCACGTGGATCTGCGAGGACGGCTCCGGTGCCGTGCGCATGGCCGTGACCATGCGCACGGACGGCGCTCCCACCACGGGCGCCCTGTCTGCACTTCTCTCGGCAGCAACCGGCTACGGCATCTCTGGCAACGCGTATGCCCAGCTAGACACCGATGACGTCTCTCAGTTTGCGGGCATCGCACCCACGCTTCCGGATGGCACAGCCGTCTCCATCGACGCCACTGTGACGCCAGCCGGCGAGAACCTCTCCGCCTCGGATGTCGCAACGCGTCAGAAAGACGTCAACTCCGGGACAGTGGGCGTTACCGGGTCTGGTACCAGCACCACTTCTGGCACGGGCGCTCCCTCCTCGGGCTCTGGCAGCTCCTCGTCAGCAGCCGGCACGCAGTCCGGAAGCGGCTCCTCCAGCTCCGCCGAGCAAGACGCCAAGGTTCGCGTCACCGTGACCATCGACGCGCGCGCCGACGGTGGGTCCACCGGCTCGTACACCGTCTCGCTCGACCCCGGCGCCACGGCATACGACGCCCTGGTGGCAACCGGTGCCAGCGTGAACGCGCGCAGCACGGCCATGGGCGTCTACGTTGCCGCAATCAACGGGTATGCCGAGAAGGACCAGGGTGGCGAGAGCGGCTGGAAGTATGCGGTCAACGGCAGCTACCCCAACTACTCGGCAGGTGCCTGCACGCTCTCGGATGGCGATGCGGTGACGTGGGTCTACGTCACGTCGGCATAGTGCAAGGAAAGTGCGTCATACTCGTCACATGCTGACCATGCGAGACACACACACCGCCTTCGACACCTGCCACCCGGCCGTGCCGGCAACCTACTTTGCCGGCACCATCCTCATCGCCATCTTTGCGATGCAGCCGGTTTGCGTGGGCATCTCGCTCATGGGCGCGCTCGCATTCTCGTTCGCCGCGCGCGGGTGGCGACGCACGCTTGAGGGGCTCCGCTGGCAGCTTCCCATGGTGGCGCTTGTCGCAGTGGCCAACCCGCTCTTCTCGGCATCTGGCTCCACGCTGGTGGCGCAGCTCGGGCCCATGGCTATCTACCAGGAGAGCATTGCCTACGGCGCCTGCGCCGGAGCGCTTCTCGTGGCCGTGGTCCTGTGGTTTGAGGACGCCGCTTGCGTGCTTTCGCAGGATCGGCTGCTGCAGCTGGGCGCCCGCGCGCTCCCCACGGTGACGCTGGTGACCTCGATGGCGGCGCAGCTGGTGCCGCAGCTTATGCAGAGGTCGCAGTCCGTGCGCGCAGCCACGCTCGCCACCACGGCAGCCGCTCCGCAGGGCTCGCGAGACCGCGGCGTGCGCGTGGCGGACCAGCTCATGAGCTGGTCGATGGAGGACTCCATCGAGCGCTCCGATGCCATGCGCGCCCGCGGGTGGGGTGCCACGGATCGCCGTAGCTGCTATCTGCCGGATTCCTTTCGCACGTCTGACGCGCTCGCGCTTGCAGGAATCGGTCTGCTCGCGGTAACCAGTGCATTTCTCGTCTACGTTGCCTGCTCGCAATGGCGCTTCTACCCCACCATGCCCCGTCTGGTTGCCTGGTGGGGCTACGTGCCGTACGCCGCGATGGCGCTTCTCCCCATGGTGCTTGACCTGGGGCAACGCATTCGGTGGGGGAGGGTTGCATGAGTGCGCTCGAGTTTAGGGACGTGAGCTTTACCTATCCCGCAACAGACACCGAGCCAAACCCCGCTCCGGTGCTGGCGCACGCCTCGCTTGCCGTGCCCGAGGGCGCGTTTGCTCTGCTCACGGGTGGTACTGGCTCGGGAAAGTCGACGCTTCTGCGCCTTGCCAAGCCCGAGGTGGCACCCACGGGCACGCTTTCTGGCCATGTGCTCGCGTTTGGCGAGGAGGTGCGCGAGTTCTCGCCGGTCGAGTCCGCGCAGACCGTGGGGCTCGTCTTCCAGAGCCCTGACAGCCAGATTGTCTGCGACACCGTGTGGCACGAGATGGCCTTTGGCCTGGAGAACCTAGGGACGCCCGTGCCCGAGATGCGCCGTCGCGTGGCCGAGACCTGCATGTTCTTTGGCATGGAGCCGTGGTTTCGCCGACAGACGGCAAGCCTCTCCGGCGGCCAACGCCAGATGCTCGCCCTTGCCGCAACGCTGGCCATGCGGCCGCGACTGCTGCTTCTGGACGAGCCCACCTCGATGCTCGACCCGGTTGCCGAGAAGGACTTCCTGGCAATGCTCTTCCGCGCAAACCGCGAGCTTGGGGTCACCGTTGTGATGGCAACGCACGCACCGGAGCCCATGCGCGACGTGGCTACCTGCGCCTTTCGCGTGGAGGATGGCCGCGTGCGCGAGCTCTCGCTCGACGATGCGGTTGCTGCCTGCGCGTTTAGGCCAGAAGACGTGGCACCCGCAGACGGTAAGCTCGCCGTCAGCGGCGAGAAACCTGCGCTTTCCCTTCGCGACGCGTGGTTCCGCTACGGACGCGATGCCGACTGGGTCCTGCGCGGCCTCGACCTCGCGGCGCCCGAGGGCCAGGTCACGGCGCTCGTGGGCGGCAACGGCTCGGGCAAGACGACCCTCTTGCAGCTTGCGTGCGGCGCGCTTGCACCGCAGCGCGGACGCCTCTCTCGTCCCCATGCGGCGTCCCAGGCGTACCTGCCGCAGAGCCCCCGCGCGATCCTCTCGGCGCAGACCGTCCGTGAGGAGCTCATGCTCTGGTCAAAGGGTGCAGGCTACGGAGAGGCCCAGGTCACAGACATGATGGAGCGCTTGGGACTTGCTGCCGTGGCGGTGAGAAACCCGCTCGACCTCTCCGGCGGCCAGCAGCAGCTCGTGGCGTTTGCAAAGCTGCTGCTCACCCAGCCGGACCTGCTCATTTTGGACGAGCC
>CAJMLD010000042.1 GCA_905214175.1 uncultured bacterium | reverse complement strand
TTTCGGTGCCCATGCAGCGCTCGTCGCGAAGTAGCAGGTACTGAGCCACGCGGCGACGCGGGTCGCGGATGCCCAGCATCATGGCCTTTTCTTCTGCATCGTCCAGCTCGGTGCACACCATGCGAATGAGCCCCATGGCAGCATCGGGGTGCTCCGAAAGCATGGCCTCAAAGTCTGCACGATGAATGGAGCACAACTCAACGCGGGTAAGGCACCCAACTGAGTAGTGGTAGACGTTGTCCTCGAGAAACATCCCGTGCCAGATGGCCTGCCCGTCGTGCAGCACGTCAAGCACATACTCCACACCATCGGGGTCGATGCGAAAAGTCTTGATTCTACCTGACCGCACAATAAGAACCGAGTCGATGGGGTCTCCCTCGTGCACCAAGATGTCGCCGCGTCGGCGGGTGGAGCGTACGGAGCGGGAAAGAAGGTCGCGCTTCGCGTCGTCTGGCAGGCCCGCAAACAGGCGAATCCTGCTCACGCAGGTACCGTTTGCCGCCTTGAAGCTGCAGTCCTCGCACTGCTGACAGGTGATGTCATCCTCGCCGGCCACGGATGCCCCTAGTCCTGCGAGGCCAGCTTGAAACCTGCGAAGGTGAAACCCGGGCTCACCACACAGGAGACCAGCGCGTCTTCGCTGGCAGGTATCGTGCGCTGCCAGACTCCAGCGGGAACGACCAGCTCGCCGCGGGCGCCGCACTCATCCACGCGTAGGGTTACACGCTCGGCCCCGCACTCGTCGGGCCGCTCGCCGGTGCCGCCTAGCTCAAGCGTCACCGCCCCCGGTCCATGCCAAAGCCACAGCTCATCCGCATCGACAACGTGCCAAGCGCTTGCGTCGCCCGCCGGCAGCAGAAAGTAGATGCACGATGCAAGCGGGCGATTCTCGGCGTTTGCCACCGGCAGCGCCGACTCCCACGTGCGGCGATACCACCCACCCTCGGGGTGTGGCGCCAGCCCAAGCTCGGAAATTATGAGACGCGCATATTCGCTCAGCGGCGGCGTCCCATCAGCTGTCGAGCTGCAGTCATCCTTTGCCATAGGGCCTCCTTCGGGAACCGTCGCAAACGTCGCTCTACATCATACCTGCGTCGGCTGGTCACAACGGCTTGTGCTCTCGGGCTGTTATCCGACGTTCTCCTGCCTCAGGAGGGCGAAGCCTTCGAGCGTTGGATTCGCAGCCCGCACGAATCGCTGTCGCGCATGGCATCCTCGCACGAGAGGCGACACGCGCCGGTGGTGTTAGATGAGGCAACTCGCCAAGAGGATCGCGGGCAAAAGGCCCTGCTTGAGGAGAATCTTGGGATCGCTGGTAGCGGCTCCATACGCGGCGACGGCAACCATCGAGACGCTCAGGGCAACAACCGCCGCTTTGCTGGGGATGACGAGCGCGGCCACCAGCAGCAGAATCGCAAGGACACCGTTGTAGACGCCCTGGTTCTTAAAGAGTGTGCTCACAGAGGGCCGCGAAAGCTCGTCGATGGTCATGTTGAACGTCTGTGCCGTGCGGGCCGATGTGGTGGCGATGGTCTCCAGGTAAAAGATGAAGAAGAACTCCGCCGCAACCAGCACGGCGAGAACGGTGGTGATAATGGACATGCCAACTCCTATCGATAACGTAGCAATTATTTCCTGAAGCAAGTATAGGGTGCGGACGGCCTGCCTCCAGGTACGACGCCGAGAAAAATAAATTGTACACAATTTAAATTTGGGATTGGTTTCGAGAGCACGTTACCAGTTGTGGCTTCGAGGAACCGGTGCAGAGAAGGACGCATGTAGTGAAGTGGCTGTTGAGAAGAAACTGGACATTTCTCGGCCCTCAAGCCATGGATTCCGTCCATATTCTTCTCAACAGTGACGGGTAACCAGCGGCTGCGCGATGAGGGAGCGCCTGCGGGACGCTACCATGGAGCATACTGAATCCAACGGAAAGGATGACGAGATGGACTACCGCATGAGCATCGACGAGGCCGTTGAGTCGCGGCATGCCGTCAGGCGCTACACCGAGGAGCCCATCTCGGCCGAGGAGCGCGCGGCGCTGGAGGCGGCCGTTGCCGCGGCGAACACCGACGGCGCGCTCCACCTGCGCCTGGCATACGACGACCCAGAGGTGTTCTCGAGCACGCTCGCCCGCCGCGCAGGCTTCACCAACGCCAACAACTACCTGGTCGTAGCTGGCCATGAGAGCAACAACCTCGATATGCGCGCAGGATACTTTGCCGAGAAGGTCGTGCTCGAGGCGCAGCGGCTGGGCCTCAACAGCTGTTGGGTTGCCGGCACAGCCAAGCGTCGTGCCGTTCGCCAGACGCTCGCAAAAAAAGACAAGCTCGTGGCCATCATTGCGCTTGGACACGGCGCAACCCAGGGCGAGCCGCACCGCTCGCGGACCATCGCACAGGTGTCCCGCCCGGTCAACAACGCGCCCGAGTGGTTTGCGCGCGGCGTACGCTATGCCCTTCTCGCCCCAACAGCCCTCAACCAGCAGACCTTCTGGGTGCAAATGCTGAGAAAGACGAACGTGGACGGGCTGCCGCTGGTGGCCCTGAGCACCAACGGTGGTCCCTGCGCCCGCGTTGATTTGGGCATCGTGAAGCTCCACTTCGAGCTTGGCGCTGGCATGGAGAACTTTGCCTGGGCCGACCCGGTGGTGCACTAGCGCATCGGGCCGTCGACCGCGCTGGCGCGCCTCCGCTAGAGCACCTGCTCCATGCAGGTCTTCTGCACCCCCATGCCCATCGCCTCGTAGAACTTGCGTGCCCCGGGGTTGCACTCCCACACGTTGAGGGTCACGTTGTGGAAGCCGCCCTCGCGTGCGAAGGCAATGATGTGCTGGTAGATGGCCGTAGCGACACCGTGCCCGCGCGCGCCCTCGTCCACGCAGATGTCGTCGATGTAGAGGGTGCGGATTGGCTGGAGGTTGTTGGAGTGCGTGTGGTCCTCCACAACGCAGAAGCCGTAGCCAAGAATCTCGCCGGGCGCGGCGTCCTCGGCAACGGCGACAAAAATGGGCCGCTCGTCATCAGCGATAATCGCGCGCAGCTCGTCGTCGGTGTACTTGCGCGTTCCAGAGCGGAAGAGGTCCGGCCGCCCCTTGGCGTGCACTTCCAGCACTTGGGACAGACAGCTGTCGATTCCCGGGATGTCAGCCTCTACGGCCCTTCTTACCTGCATGTTTGTGACCCTATCCTTCCTGGGCATCGTTATCTTTTCCGTCGCCTTCTGCCGAGAAGCCCTCTGGTGCACGTTCCTGCACGAACGATATGAACTCCTCGCGCTCCTGCTCGGTGCGGACGCGCGCCACATACATGTGGTTGCCCATGTCGTCTGAGAGAACCCCAGGTACGCGCCTCTCCATCATGATGCTCCCGCTCCAGCGCGCAAGGATCTCGCGATGGCTGTGTGCGTAGCTGTGGTTGTCTCGTCTGCCAGCGTACACCGCAAACCAGTTGTCGTGGGCGTCGTGCAGTCGGCGCTCGCCAAGGCATACCATCTCGGCCCAGATGCGGTAGACGTCGGTGGAGTGCGCAAAGTTCATCATGTCCGGCGTGTAGCCGCCGGCAGGGCGACAGATGACCTCAACGCCAACGTAGTCGCCTGCGCGCCCAAGCCCCTCGCGGTCCTCGGCGAGACGGAAGAACTCCAGGTGCACGAAGCGCGCCCGTATCCCAAAGGCGTGCACGGCGGCGTGGCCCAGGTCGCGAAGGCGAGGGTCGATGCCGGGACAGCAGTAGTACGAGAGGTCAAGGCCCTGCCGCGCGACGTCGGACATCGACGGAGGGAACTCCTCCTGGTTCTCGAAGACCGGCTTGCCCCAGGGGTCGATGATCGCGTCGTAGGCGGCAATGCCGCTTGCGGGGACATACTCTTCCAGCACATAGGGCGCCGCGCCCTGCCACGAGCAGCGGCCAACAAGGTCTCTGAGCTGGTCGTCGTTGTCGACGCGCATGGCTCCGCCGGCGCCAACCCCGTATTCGGGCTTGGCGAAAGCGGGAAACCCTCCCCACTCCCACACGGCGCGCCGGGCGTCGTCGAGTGAGCCCACGCGGATCTGCCTGGCGGTGGGGACACCGCCAGCTGCGTAGAGCGGCTTCATCTGGGCCTTCGATTGCCATTGGTCAATGGTAGCCAGGCTGGCGCCGGTGGTCACGTGGAAGTCGTCGCGCAGCCGGGCGTCAAGTGGCAGCCAGTGCTCGTTCATCGACTCGATCCAGTCCATGTGACCGTGCTTCCAGGAGAGGTACGCGACGGCGCGGAACACTTGGTCATAGTTCTCGAGCGAGTTGACGTGCACGTACTCGTCGAGGGCGCGTCGCAGCTCTTCCGAGATCGCCTCTGCAGGCGTGTCGCCAATGCCGTAGACCGAGGCTCCGCACGAGCGCAGGCGGTCGCACCACAGCCAGTAGGTCTCGGGGAACTGAGGCGAGATGAAGACGAAGTTCATGTTGCCCTCCCTGCTGGTGGGGTTGCGGTTGGAGCCCGTGTTTATGGCCGTGTGTCTAGGGCCAATGATAAGGCCATCTGGATTTTCTCGGCGCAAACAGAACTTTTCAGTGCTTCTCGGTAGGCAATTATTGAACGAAAATACAGGTATATCTTAGTAATAACTGGGAAAACAGAGAGATTTGCGAGAAAAACGCGCAATAATCTGGCGCAATAGCTTGAAGGTGGGCTTCGCCGGGGAAGGCGAAGCTCGGATGCGAGGTTGCTGTGACGTTGAAGCCGATCCTGGGGACCACTTGTTCGGATTGGCTGGCGTTTCGTGTTTCTTGTGTCGGATATCGGGTGGAGCGAAGACAGTTAGATAGAGTGAACGCATCTGTACAGGCACAAAGGGTGCAAAAAGCCGGGAGACTTCGTTTTGGAATTGTTCTCGCTGCATTTCCTGCTGTTCCTAGCGGCATCCCTTGCTGCGTATCACGTCGTGGGACATCTAGCGCGCAGGTATTCCTGGCTGGTCCTCCTCGCCGCGAGCCTCGCCTTCTACTGCCTGGTGGGCAGGTGGCAGACGCTTGCCTACATGCTGACTTTGGCCCAGGAAAGGAACAGGACATGAGGAACGTAATCGAATGGCTCGAGGCCACGGCCGTGGCGACGCCGGAGCGCGTTGCTGTGGCGGACCCATCGTCAAGTCTCACCTATGGAGAGCTGCGCCGCGAGGCCCAGGCGGCCGGCACCTGGCTTGCGGCGCGCACGCAGCCCCGCCAGGCGGTGGCGCTCTTTCTCGAGAAGAGCTGCGGTGCGCTTGCCTGCATGCTGGGCGCTGTCTACGCGGGCGGGTTCTACTCGGTGATTGACATCCGCCAACCTGAGGGTCGCGTACGCGCCATCGTTGACGCGCTGGCGCCTTCCTGCGTGCTTACCGATGCAGTGAACGCCGACCGCGCCCAAGAGCTCCTTGGCCACGTGGGCGTCGAGATCGCGCGCATCGAGGACATTGTTGGCGGTCCGGTTGACGAGGGCCTTCTCGCACGCAGGCGCGCCCAGGCGCTGGATGTGGATCCGCTCTACGTGAACTTCACGAGCGGCAGCACGGGCACGCCCAAGGGCGTGGTTGTCTCGCACCGCTCGGTCATCGACTTTATTCCCACCTTTGACCAGCTCTTTGGCATTGGCGAGAGCGACGTGATCGCCAACCAGGCGCCCTTTGACTTTGACGTCTCGGTGAAGGACATCTACTCGGCGCTGCGCTGCGGCGCCCGGCTGCAGCTGGTGCCGCGCGAGTACTTCACGCAGCCCACCAAGCTCATGGACTACCTGGCAGACTCCCAGGTCACAACCCTCATCTGGGCGGTCTCTGCCATGTGCTTCGTCTCCATCATGAACGGCTTCGAGTACCGCGTGCCCACCACGGTGCGTCGGGTGCTCTTCTCGGGCGAGGTCATGCCGCCCAAGCAGCTTGCGGTGTGGCGTCGCTACCTGCCCCAGGCCACCTACGTGAACCTTTACGGTCCCACCGAGATCACGTGCAACTGCACGTACTACGTGGTGGAGCGCGAGTTTGGCAAGCACGAGGTCATCCCCATGGGCAAGGCCTTCCCCAACGAGCGCGTCTTCCTTCTGGACGAGAACGACCACGAGGTCACGGCTCCGGGCGTCGAGGGCGAGGTCTGCGTCTCGGGCACTGCGCTCGGCCTGGGCTACCTGGGCGACCATGAGCGCACCGCCGCAGCGTTCACGCAGAACCCGCTCAACGGACGCTGGCTCGAGCCCATCTATCGCACCGGAGACCTCGCGACGTACGACCAGGATGGCAACCTGGTGTACTCGTCGCGCAAGGACTTCCAGATCAAGCACATGGGACAGCGCATCGAGCTGGGTGACATCGAGGCTGCCGCGCAGGCCACCGAGGGCGTGGAGCGCGCCTGCTGCACCTATGATCAGCGCCGCAAGCGCATCCGTCTCTACTACGTGGGTACCATTGACGAGAAGGGCCTGGCAGACGCTCTGGCGGCGGCGCTTCCGCCCTACATGGAGCCCAACCACGTGCGGCGTGTGGAGCAGATGCCGCTCACCAAGAACGGCAAGATCGACCGCAAGGCCCTCGACGAGATGGGGCGGTAGCCATGACCAACGAGGAGCTTCTTTCCTGCGCCACCCAGCTGGGCACGCCCACCTACGTCTTTGACACCCAGGCCTTTGGCGCGCGCCTCGACGCGGTGCGAGAGATTTGGGGCCCAAAGATCGACCTTTGCTTTTCCATCAAGGCGAACCCCTTCCTTGCGCCCACGGCACTGGCGCACGGCTATGCGCTCGAGGTCTGCAGCCCCGGCGAGCTGGCAATCTGCGAGCGCAACGGCGTGGACCCCACGCGCATTGTCTACTCCGGCGTGTGCAAGCAGGCGGCAGACGTGCGCGAGGCTCTGCGCTTTGGCGCGGGCACTTTCACGGCAGAGTCGCTGGGCCAGCTGGCCCTCGTCGACGCCGAGGCCGCCACTGCCGGCGTGCGCGTGCCCACGCTGCTTCGCCTGAACGGCGGAAGCCAGTTTGGCATGAGCCGAGAGGACCTCGTCCACGCCGTCGACCACCGAGACGAGCTTGCCGGCTGCGAGCTGGTGGGCATCCACTACTTTGTGGGCACCCAGCGCGCCAAGCTCAAGTTGCAGCAGCGGGAGCTTGCCATGCTCGCCGAGCTTATCGACGAGCTTGAGCGCGACCACGGCTGGCGCGCGCAGCGACTCGAGTACGGGCCCGGACTTGCAGTGCCGCTCTTCGAGGGGCAGGACTTCTCGGACACGCTTGCCCCCGCGCGCCAGATTGCCCCAGAGCTTGCGGCGATCGCTAACCGCGTTGAGCTGCAGGTGGAGATGGGCCGCTTCCTGGCAACCGAGTGCGGCTACTACCTTGCGCGCGTGGTGGACGAGAAGGACAACGACGATACGAGCTACGCCTTCATCGACGGCGGCATGAACCACGTGACGTACTTTGGCCAGATGATGGGCATGAAGGAGCCGTGCATTCGAAACCTCTCGCACGAGAAGTGCGTGCGTGCGGGACAGGCCGCCGAGGCCACCCGCGACTGGGCGCTCTGCGGGAGCCTTTGCACCACGGCAGACGTGCTGGTGCGCAAGGCGCCCTTCACAGACCTGCGCGTGGGCGACCTTCTCGCCTTTGAGAACATCGGTGCCTACTCCGTGACCGAGGGCATCTACCTGTTCTTGAGCAGGACCATGCCCGCTGTTGCCCTGCGAGACGACCGAGGGGTGCGCGTGGTGCGCGAGCCCATGGAGACTTGGCAGAACAACTGCTGCTAGGTATCCAGCGTGCGCACGCTGCGCTAGGCTTTTAGCGCAATCGGCGAACTGTGTTGGACACCTTGGAGGTAAACCATGGATGACGATCTGACGCTCGACCACATGATTGAGCTGCTCGAGGACGTCAAGGGTAACGTCGACTATGAGAACTGCACCAAGCTCGTGGATGACCGCGTGCTCGATTCCTTCGACATCCTCTCCATCATCAGCTCCATCAACGACGAGTTCGACGTCTCGGTGCCTGCCAAGGACATTGTCCCTGACAACTTCAACAGCGCCCAGGCAATGCTCGACATGGTGAAGCGCCTGGTGGACGAGGAGGGCTAGGAGCTAACCCTTGGATCTGCTCTCACTTTCGTTCTTTCTGTTTCTGGCGGTGTCGCTTGCGGCCTACTACCTGGTGGGCCGTATTTGTCGTAAGGCGCAGTGGCTGGTCCTGCTCGCCGCGAGCCTGGCCTTCTACTGCCTGGTGGGCAGGTGGCAGACGCTGGCCTACATGCTGGCCTGCGCCGCCGTCACCTGGGCGGCCCCGTTGGCGCTCGCGCGCATGGACGAGAGGTGCGCGGCCGAGCGCGCCGCCGCGCCCGACCGCGCCGCGCGCAGGGCCGCGAAGGCCGCCTGGGCCGGGCGCCGCCGGGCGGTGCTCGTGGCGTCGCTCCTCGCCTGCTTTGGGATGCTCGCCTACCTCAAGTACTGGAACGTGCTTCTCTACGAGGTGGGGCTGACGGCGTCCCCGACCAGCCTGGGGCTCGTCCTGCCGCTGGGCATCTCCTTCTACACCTTCCAGGCGGTCTCCTACCTGGTGGACGCCTACAACGGCCGCTTCGAGCCGCAGCGCAACTTCCTGAAGCACCTGCTCTTCGTCTCCTGGTTCCCGCAGGTCATCCAGGGTCCCATCAACCGCTATGCAGACCTTGCCCCGCAGCTGCTCGAGGGGCACTCCGCCAAGGGGGTGCCCGTGCGCCGGTCGCTGCTTCGCTTTGGCTACGGTGCGCTCAAGAAGTACGCGATTGCCAACATGCTCGTTGGCACCATTGACCACATCTTCTCCAACGTGACGCCCGACATCCCCGGCTCCGTGGTGGTCTTTGGCATCCTGCTCTACTCCGCCCAGCAGTACGGCGACTTCTCCGGCGGCATCGACATGGTGGAGGCTGCCTCGTCGCTCTTCGGCGTGCGCATGGCCGAGAACTTCCGCCGCCCGTATCTCTCGGTCTCGCTCGCCGACTTCTGGCGCCGCTGGCACGTGACACTGGGCACCTGGATGCGTGACTACGTGTTCTTCCCGTCCGCGGTCTCGCGCCCCCTGCGGGCGCTGGGCGAGCGTGCCTCCCGCCTGGGCGGTCGCCTGGGAGCCCACCTCGGCCGGACGCTTCCGGCCTGCGCGGCCAACATCCTCGTGTTCCTCATCGTGGGCCTCTGGCACGGGGCGGAGCCCCACTACGTGGCCTGGGGCCTCTACAACGGCCTGGTGATCGCTCTGGCGGACCTCCTTGCGCCGGCCTTCCGCCGCGCGAACGCGGCGCTGCGCGTGGACACCTCCTCCCGCGCCCACCACGTCTTTTGCGTGGTGCGCACCTTCCTCGTGGTGAACGTGGGCTGGTACTTCGACCGCATCTACGACTTCGGGGACTCGCTCCTCTGCCTGCGCAACACATTCACGAACTTTGCGCCGCAGCAGTTCTACCTGTGGCTCTCCCAGGCGGGCGTGCGCGATACCGACCTCCGGTTCATGGTCTTCTCGGCCGTGGCCTGCCTCGTTGTCTTTGTGGTGAGCCTCCTGCAGGAGAATGACGTCGACGTGGATGGACATATCCTCGGCTGGAACTGCGTGGCTCGCGGCCTGTTCTACTCTGCGATCATTGGCCTCATCGTTATCACGAGCTTCCTCACCCAGAACACTGCCGGAGGGTTCATGTATGCCAACTTCTAGGGCGAGGCGCTCTGCCGACGCTCCCCGCGGCTGGCACAGCAAGGCCGTGGAGGCGCTCATCGTGCTTGCCGTTGTGGTGGCGGTGGACGTGCTCTGCTCGTTTGCTCTTGAGCAGTATGGCTCGCTCTCGAGCGTCATGTGGAGCGAGTACCGCGCGGCGGCGGGGGAGCGCATTGACACCGTTGTGGTGGGCTCCTCCACGGCCCAGCGCGCCTTTGACCCCGCTGTTCTCGATGCGGCGCTGGGCACCAGCACCTTCTCGATGGCCACGCCCGCGCAGCCGCTTGATGACTCCTATACCGCAGCCAAACAGGCCATTGGCGACCACCACGTGAAGCGCGTGATTCTGGGCGTGGACTACGAGTCGATCTCCAACGACAACTGGGCGGGCTCGCACGTGGCCTTCGCCCGCGCCAAGATGGACGGCGAGCCGCCGCTCCAGGCCGTGGCGGACTACGGAAAGCTGCTGTCGAGCCCTTCGTTCTTTGGACGGGCAGACTCGCTCTGCGCGCTCTTCCCCTGGGGCTACAACCACGTGAAGCTCGACCCCGGAAGCGTTGCGGCAAACGTCCGCGAGCGCCTGAGCGGGGACAACACGCTTGAGGCGGCGAAGGTGGTAAACGGCGGCTGGACCTACTACGGCCGCGGCTACGGCAACTACGACAACGTGA
>CAJMLD010000041.1 GCA_905214175.1 uncultured bacterium | reverse complement strand
ACGGTGATGACAGCCTCGGTGACGGGCTCGCCGAGGTACTTCTCGGCGTCTGCCTTCATCTTGCCAAGGATCATGGCGCTGATCTGCTCAGGCGTGAAGTCCTCGCCGTCAATCTCGACAACGGCGCGGTTGCCGGTGCCGCTCTTGACGGTGTACGGGACAGTCTTGAGCTCGGAGCCAACCTCGTCATAGCGACGGCCCATGAAACGCTTGATCGAGAAGACCGTGTTCTTGGGGTTAGTGACGGCCTGGTTCTTTGCAGCCTTGCCCACAATACGGTCGCCGTCGGCACGGAAGCCAACGACGGACGGGGTGGTGCGGTCGCCCTCCGCGTTCACGATGATGGTGGGCTGACCGCCCTCGAGGACTGCCATTGCAGAGTTGGTTGTACCAAGGTCAATACCGAGAATCTTGCCCATGGTGTTCGTTCCTTTCCTTCTGCGCCGCTGCGACATTTGCCGTGCTCAGCGCTTTGTTCGCTCTTGTACGTTCTGTCTTATGCCCCCTACGGTTTGACTTTATACATTATCTAAGTCTCTTTGCATGAGATTTTTTAACGCCGCCCGGCGCAAGGGGTGGGCGCGGGGCTATGTGGCACTCCTCAATCACGCGGACGGCTGCCCCCCAGGTACGCGGACGGCCGTCTCTCGGGCACTGCTGAGAAGGAATTCGACAAAATCCGGCTCCTTGGGTCCACGAAACGTCGAATTCCTTCTCAACAGCACATGGGGGACGTCCCGGGAAGAAACTGCCGGCGGCGGCCCCTTCCCAAAAAACTGCGGGTTAATTGCAGACAGTCGGAGGTGCTGCTGAGAAAACCGCAGGTAGATGACTCGCGGCCTTTCTCGGCACTGCAATTATGCCGCAGTTTTCCCGTGAACAGCACGGGGACAACGCAGAGCGAAACCTCCCCCGCGTCACGCTCCGCGCCTACAATCTAGATGCAAACCCAACCACGGGAGGTACCCATGAAGCTTCTCATCGCATCCGACATCCACGGCGCCGCCGACTGGTGCGCGCGACTCATGGACGCCATCGACACCGAGAGCCCGGACCGCGTGGTTCTTCTCGGCGACCTGCTGTATCACGGACCGAGAAACGACCTCCCCGAAGACTACGCCCCCAAAAAGGTGATTGGCATGCTCAACGGCATTGCCGAGAAGGTCATCGCCGTGCGCGGCAACTGCGAGGCAGAGGTCGACCAGATGGTGCTCGACTTTCCCTGCATGGCCGAGTACAACGTCCTGCTTGACCCCGACGCCAACTACGGCGCGGGAATGTCCATCTTCCTCACGCACGGGCACGTGTGGGGACCGGGGATCCACAATTCCGTCGACGCGTGGCCCGAGCTGCCGCAGGGTTCGGCACTCGTGTATGGGCACACGCACAAGAAGGTCAACCAGCTAAGCGACTCCCATCCTGGAATCACCGTGTTCAACCCCGGCTCGGTTGGCATCCCCAAGGACGGAACCCACAGCTACGGCATTTACGAGAACGGCCACTTCGAGTTCCGCGTGTGGGACGAGTAGGACAAGCACAAAGACAGCCGGGGCCCGCGACGTGTGCCGCAGACCCCGGCCGCTTTTTGGCGCCTCATGCCGAAAAGTGCTTCGCTAAGACTCCTTGTAGGCGATGAGCAGGCTAGATGCCAACCACGCGAGAGTCGCAATCGTGGCAACACCAACCGCGATGTAGAAGAGCGCCATTGCTGCCTGCGCGTTTGTGACGGCGCTCTGATAGGCAGACGTAAAAGGGTAGCTGGTTATCGTGCTGGTAGAGACATCGGACAGCGCCTTCGACGCTTTGTCGAGGAGCGACGCATACACCATCCCAAGCACACCAGATGCCACCAGCGAGCCAATGGACACCTTCTTGGCCGTGTCATGCCACTCAGCAAGCTTTGACTTTGCTTCTGCCATTGTGAGTTCCTTTCATTGGGAGCAAGCGACCCAAATCGGCACGAGAGCTACTTCGCGGAGTAGTAGTCATCGCCAATCTGGAATGCCTGGACCTCGGCCTTGACCTGCGCGGCATCCGTGGTGGCAGGGGCGTCAAACACGGCGTTCTCACCTGCAGCCCACGAGTTCGCACTAACGTACGTCTCGTCCACACGCGTACCCGATTCGTCGTAAAAGCCAAGGATAACGCTTACATTGCTGAGATTCTGGTCAGTCGTATTGGCAATTGTGGCGGTGTACTCATACATGCCGTAGCCTTTGTCGGTCTTGTCGAAGCTAGCCCCGTCGAAGAGCGCTTGGACCTTGTCGACCATCTGCTGCTGCGGGGTTTCGACGTTCTCGTCCAGCTGGTCTGCGACCATACCGGGAATGGCAACGTCCACTCCAAGGGCTGACGTATAGTGATACTGACCGGTGCAGGTGCCGTAGACACCAAGCGCCTGGCCCTCCTGAAGGTGATTGCCCCCAAGCACTGAGTTGTCAATCTTTACGTACACCATGTCGTCATAGCCGGACACGTCGGTAGCAAGGCGAACGTCTGTCTCGTTGCTGCCCTCAAGGACCTGAGCAACGCTACCCACAAAATAGAGTTTCTGGTTCTTGTAGTCATCGGGGGTCTTGGCGACCTTGGCATAGTCTACCTGCTGATAGTTTGCCGGATCAAACGGCTCGGAGGATGGCTTCGAGGAGTTGCCGCCAATAGCTGCCATCACAATGATTACCGCAAGTATCACAAGAATGACAACGAGGACCTTCTTGCCGCGATGCTTCTTTGGCGTCTTGTCCTCGTTCTTCTCCTGGGCGGCGTCATCATTCCGCTTCATATGGATTCCTCCTTCTGCGTCAGAGCCCCCACAAGGCCAGGTTCGTTGTCGGGAGCTGAGTGCATCCTAGAAGGGCACCCCGGCTTCTTCATTAGCTCCCAGCTAAATCACTGCGAGCGGTCTTGCGAGCGGTGGTCGCCCTGCGCCTTATCAGGCATGATGGTTCGTTCGCCGTGCGCCCAGAGAAGGTCGTCGCACTGCTCGATACCCATGCCGTGATGAAGCGCGTACGCAACAACGAGGTCGCGGCGACTGTCGGACCGCAGACGGCACGCCCCGCCGCGTTCGAGCAGTTCGGAGGCATCGCGGATATCCAGCCGCATCCCAAACGCAAGTTGCAGCAGCTTGTCGCGCGAGGCATGCCTCGTTCCCGCAAGAATCTGATACGCAAAGGTCTGATTGAGGCGGCTGCGATGGATGGCCTCGTTTCTCGGCACACCACTCGCCGCCAGGCAATCGCGCGCCCACGACGAGAGGGTCCTCTCATCCAAGGCTGCGTGCGACAGGACCTCATCGAGACCCGCGTCGTGCGTTATGGCGTACCAGGGCTCTTCCACGTCCGCCTCCATCCGCAATGGATGGTGGCAAAACGGCAAGCCACTTTCATTAGCTTGCTGCTAAACCACGCTGGTCACCCGCGAGCCCAGCCTAACCTCCAGGCGTCAGCGCCACGCACACCGTGAGGAAGGCAACGAACGCAAGGAGCAAGCCAAGCCCCATGAGCAGCCGCTTTGCCATAAGGATTACACGGGCAGAGCGTCGCTTGTACTTCATCGCATCATATGGACCCGCACCCAGCATCGCTGCCGGAATCTCCTCCACCAAAAGAAGGACAAGGTAGACCGTCACGCCAAGAATCACCAGAAGCGATTCCACAGGATGGTCGCCAGCCATGGCGTTGGTGGCGTAGACCGCCGCTGAGCCAAAGAGAATGCCCACAAATGCCCCGAGAACCACCAAGGCAACGGTAAGCACCTGTATCCACGGCTTGGCCTCGGAGAACGCCGCCACCAGCTGGCCGGGCTTCGCCAGCGTTCGGGGAATCTTTTCGCGCTTGCCGCTCTTTGCGCCCGAGGTCTTGGCATCGTTCCTGACAGCCGCCTCCGGCACCGCCTGCAGCACCGCATCCCTCAGTGCCGTCGCGCTCTGGTAGCGCTCGCTTGGCTCGAAGCTGCAGGCCTTCTCGACAATGCGTCGCAGCTCGGAGCGGACAATGCCGGGATCTGCAAGCGCCGCCGCATACCCCTCGGAATCCGGTGTGAGGCCCGTGAGCATGTAGCCGAGAAGGCAGCCTACCGAGTAAACGTCGGAGCGACCGTCGGTCTGGGCAAACCCGTACTGCTCGGGAGACGCAAATCCCCAGGTACCAAGCCGTGTGGTATCGCGCTGGGCGCCCTCGACGTAAGCGCGCGCAATGCCCAGGTCGATGAGAACCGCTCCGCGCGGGGAGAGAATCACATTCTTTGGGGACACGTCACGGTGAACGATGCCCTGCTCGTGGAGGGCGGCAACCGCATCGCACACGTCGGCAACCACGCGCGCCGCGGCAGTCTGTCCCATGCGCCCGGCATTGGCCACACACGTCGCAAGCGACGCACCGTAGACGTACTCACGGACAATAACCAGCTGGTCAGGCAGGTCGTACATCTCGACCACACGCGGTAGGTGCGCGCCGCAAACGGACGAGAGGCGCGAGAACACCTCATCGTTCGCAACGTTGCGCTTGATGCGCTTGCGCACGAGAGGACCCTCGCCCACGTGGCCGGCGCCCTGTCGACTCACAACCTCGGTCGAACCCGCCTCGTTGCTCGCGAGCACGCGCTCCACGCGGTAGGCCTCATCCTTCTCGAGCGCAGCCATAAGCTGCTCGTCTTCGGAGACGGCCACCTATGCTCCCCCATCGATTAGGGTCTTCTCGCCCAGGCGCCACAGCTCGTCGTCGGTCTGCGCGCGGTCCATGCCGTGCTCCAGACAGAAAATGATGATGGCATCGCGACGGTTGCGCGACCACAGCTCTGAGACGCCGGCAAGCCGCAACAGGCGCTGCGCCTCAACAAGCGAGCAGCCCAGCCCAAAGGCCAGCATGATTGCGCTGTCACGGCCGGGACGCCGCGCGCCCTCGAAAATCTGGTAGCAAAACGTGGGGTTAAGCCCAGACGCACGTATGACCTGCGACTTCTTGAGCCCATGCGCCTCTCGCACGGCATCTGCGTACTCTGCGAGCGAGCGCTCTTCCAGGTTTGCGCGCGCAAGGTACTGCTCGGGCGTGGCCGAGGCGAGCAGCTGCTCAAGAAGCTCCGCCGTGAGGCGCACGGACCCCTCGCCTTTGCAAGACGCCTCGCGCGGCTCCGCTTGCTCCCCTAACATCAGAACTTGTCGACCATACCGTTGGCGCCTGCGTGGAGCTGCTGGATGGTCTGGGGAATGAGGTCCAGGTCGTAGGGGGTCATCTGGTAGACCCAGTTGAGCCAGTTGCGGTAGAGAAGGTTCGCGTGCGCACGCCACGTGAAGATGGGCTGGCTCTCGGGGTTGTCATCCGGGAAGTAGTTCTCGGGCAGGCGAATGGGCAGCCCCTTGTGGAAGTCACGCCAGAACTCATCAGAGAGCGTGTCGCGGCCGTACTCAAAGTGGCCGGTCACGTAGATCTCGTGGAAGTCTGACGTGGCGATAATGGCTGGACCGCTGGTAAAGCCCTCCGAAAGCACGTGCAGCTCGGGATGGCGGGCAAGCTCGTTGGTGTCGATGGCGGCGTGGCGCGAGTGCGGCATGTAGTGCACCTCGTCGAAGCCGTTCGTGAGAAAGTTGTACTCGTCGCACAGGCGCTGCGGGAAGACGCCAAAGAGCTTGGAGCCCAGCTGCTTCTTGGGGATGTGGTACAGGTGCCAGAGTCCGGCCATGGCGCCCCAGCACAGATACATGGTAGAGAGCACGTGCTCCTGCGACCAGTCGATGATCCCGCAGAGTTCGTCCCAGTAGTCAACGTCCTCGAAGTCCATCTGCTCCACGGGGGCGCCAGTGATGATGAGGCCGTCGTAGTTCTTGTCGGCAAACGAGTCAAACGTATCGTAGAACTTCACGAGGTGGTCCTGCGAGACGTGCGTGGCCTCATGTGTCGAGACGCGCATGAAGTCGCAGCTCACCTGCAGAGGCGACTTGGATATGAGGCGCAGAATCTGGGTCTCGGTCTCGATCTTGGTGGGCATGAGGTTGAGGATGGCCACCCTCAGCGGGCGGATCTCCTGGCGCTCGGCAACCTCTTCCTCGAGGGCAAAGATGCGCTCTTGATGCAGGATCTTCTTGGCGGGCAGGCCGTCTGGGATGTTGATAGGCATGCATGTCTCCTTGAGTGGTGCGAACGGGCAAGACGGACGGGCGCCGGCGGCGGTTGCCGCGACGCAGCTAGCGCATTCGACACATTCGCGCCGTGAGTGGAGCCATGTTTGCCCTGTTCCAGCTCATGCAAGGTCCTTCTCGCCACGCGCACCCCATATGGCACGCACGCTCTCACAGTATAGTAAAGAGCGCGTTGACTGTCCCCCGTTTTCATGCGGCGATATTGTCGTGAAGGTGGAAAAGCGCACGTACATGCCCCATACTGTGCAGCATGAATACATCATTTGCCGAGCTCGGGCTAAACGAGCAGATCCTCGCCGGGGTGGAAGCCCTTGGCTTTGAAACCCCCACCCCCGTCCAGGCGCAGGCCATCCCCGTTGTCCTTGAGGGGCGCGACGTGGTTGCGTCCGCGCAGACGGGAACCGGCAAGACCGCTGCGTTTGCCCTGCCTGCGCTGCAGCTCATCCAGGGCAAAAAGGCGCCCAGCAAAGAGCCGCTCGCCCTGGTGGTAACGCCCACACGCGAGCTTGCCGCGCAGATTGACAACGTGGTGAGCGTGGTGTGCAAGGAGACGAGCCAGCGCGCCGTCATAGTGATGGGCGGCGCCAAGTTCGACAAGCAGATTGCGCAGCTCGAGAAGGGCTGCGACCTTTTGGTTGCCACGCCCGGCCGCTTGCTCGACCTCATGGAGCACAACCACGTGAGCCTCTCCAAGGTGCAAGTCCTGGTGCTAGACGAGGCGGACCGCATGCTCGACATGGGGTTCTGGCCAAGCGTGCGCCGCATCATGCACGCACTGCCCGAGAAGCACCAGACCCTGCTCTTCTCGGCAACCATTCCGCCAAGCATCAAGAGCACCATCGACGCGCTGCTGAGAGACCCCGCCTACGTGGAGATTGCACGCGTTGGACAGACGGCCGACACGGTTGAGGAGCACCTCTGCCCCGTCACCCAGGGCCAAAAGACCCAGCTTCTGGAGGCACTCATCAAGACCGGTGGCGGCACCGGCGTGCAGCCAGAGCGCGTGCTGGTATTCTGCCGCACCAAGCACCGCGTGGACGATGTCTCGAAGCTCCTCAAGAACGCCGGTCTCAAGGTGGACGTTATGCACGCCGACCGTCCGCAGAAGGCGCGCGAGAAGGCCCTCGAGCGGTTCCGCGATGGCAAGGTCCAGGTGCTTGTTGCCACAGACGTGATGAGCCGCGGCATCGACGTCGAGGGCATCGACGCGGTGGTCAACTTCGACGTACCCATAGACCCCGAGGACTACGTACACCGCATTGGGCGCACCGGCCGCGCCGGCGCCACGGGTCACGCGTACACGTTCATGGCGCCTGACGAGGTGAGCCCCCTGCGCGAGATCGAGTACTTCACCAAGAAGCTCGTCCCCGTATGGAACCTGCCCGATTTTGCCTACGACGAGGGACGCATCATCCCGCAGCCCGGGCGCTCGACCGTTAAGCCCACGCGCACGATGTTCTCGGGCTCTAAGGCTCGCGGACGCGGCTTTGGTGGCGGCCGATACGGCCGGCACTTCTAGAGCCGCCAGCTCTGCGCGCGTTTGACCACCGTCCACCAAAGGGATCCCCATGAAGCAGAAGCGTCCATATCCGCAGGTCGTTGTCACGAGAAAGGCCGCCCGCGCCCTTGCCGGCGGGCATCCCTGGGTCTTCGAGGGCGAGGTCTTGCGCGTGGAGCCATCGCCAGCAGATGGGCAAGGCGCGCAGAACGGCGACGTGGTGGATGTGGTCGAGGAGAACGGCACGTGGCAGGGCGTGGGCCTTCTCTCCGAGCAGAGCAAGATTCGCGTACGCGTGGTGAGCCGCAACGCCAACGACCGCATCAACGAGGCCTTTTGGTCCCGCAAGCTCCAGTGGGCATGGGACTATCGCAAGGCCACCATGGGGTCGCGTGCATTGCCGGGCTGCGAGCCGGACACCAACTGCTGCCGCGTGCTCTTCTCGGAGGCAGATGGGTTTCCGGGGCTTGTCGTTGACCGCTACGAGGACGTGCTTGTCTCGCAGGTGGGAACCGTTGGCATGCAGCGTCTGCGCCCCACGCTCTATCCGCTGCTGCTCGACATGCTGCGGGCAGACGGTCAGGACATACGTGGCATCTACGAGAGAAACGACGCGCCTTCCCGTCTCAAAGAGGGCCTTGCGCAAGAGAAGGGCTGGTGGGTCGAGGGCGACCGGCCTGTTCCGGAAAGCGCCCGCGTGGTTGCATGCGAGAATGGCATTGCCTACGACCTTGACCTCGAGAACAGCCAGAAGACCGGGTTCTTCCTCGATCAGAAGTACAACCGTCGTGCCGTGCGCGAACTTGCCCACGGCCGCCGTGTGCTTGACTGCTTCTGCCACGTGGGGCCGTTTGGCCTCAACGCCGCGGCGGGCGGCGCCGCGTTTGTGCGCGAGGTCGACGTAAGCCAGACGGCCATCGACCTTGCGCGTGAGAACGCGCATCTTAACGGCCTTGACGCAACGATGGACTTCACCTGCGCAAACGTGCTGGAGTACCTACCTGCGCTTGTCTCGGACAAAAGGCGTCTGCGCGAGGAGGGCGGGCCCTTCGACCTTATCGTCCTGGATCCCCCGGCGTTCACCAAGAGCCGTGGAACCGTCGACCATGCCGCCCACGGCTATCGCGAGATTAACGAGTGGGCCATGCGTCTCGTGCCGCGCGGCGGCTACCTTGCCACCTGTAGCTGCAGCCACTTTATGACGCGCGACCTTCTCGCCCGCGCCATTGCCGAGGCCGCGCACAACGCCAACGTCCAGCTGCGTCAGATCGAGGAGCGCCAGCAGGCGCCCGACCACCCCATTCTCTGGGGCGTTTCCGAGACACACTACCTGGACTTCTTTGTGTTCCAAGTGGTATAGGGGAATTCTCAAGCGTCGCCTACCACGATGACCCGCGCAGGTACTCCGCCATGTGTGGGATCGATAGGCGCACGTATCCCTTGCCGTCCGCCTCACCGCCCGCGTGATCGGCGGACGTTGCTTCCCTAGCCCTTGCTCTTGCGACGAGCACGGAAGAACGTGCGCAGCTGCTCGGCGGCCTCGTCCGCAAGCACGCCCGACGTCACCTCAAACGCATGGTTGAGCCTCTCGTCATGGCTCACGTCGAAGAGCGTGCCCAGCGCACCGCCCTTGGGGTCCGAGGCTCCATACACGCAGCGGTCCACGCGCGCGTTCACCATGAGACCCGCGCACATGAGGCAGGGCTCAAGCGTCACATAGACCGTGCACCCGGAGAGCCGCCAGCGGCCAAGCGCACGCGCGGCGTCCTCCATGGCGAGAAACTCTGCATGCGCTGCCGGATCGGCATCCTCCTCGCGGCGATTGTGCGCGCGGGAGACAACCTCGCCGCCGCACACCACCACCGCGCCTATCGGCACCTCGCCCTCTTCTGCGGCAGCAGCCGCTTCCTCCAGCGCCAGACGCATGAACCGAAGGTCTTCCGCTGCAGTTTCCTCGCCGCCGCCCTGCTCGTCTCGGCTCATGATCGCCCCTCTCGCGCGGTCTCGAATCGACTTTTCCAGCGTATGCGCTAGGATATATCCACGCACCCACGGAGGGGTGGCAGAGTGGTTGATTGCAGCGGTCTTGAAAACCGCCGGGCGCCTTGCGTCTCGAGGGTTCGAATCCCTCCCCCTCCGCCTCACGCGTACCATCATGAGGCATTGCACGTCGTTCGCGCCCCAGAAAGGCCCGCTACTGCCCGCCCGCTTGAAGGGAGCCCTCCATGGCCGCAATCATTATTGTCATAGCTATCGTCGTTGTTCTTCTCGTCTGGTTTGTGAGCATCTACAACGGCATTGTTCGCAAGGACAACCGCTGCGACAACGCCTGGCAGACCATCGACGCACAGCTGCAGCGCAGAAACGACCTCATCCCCAACCTGGTCGAGACCGTCAAGGGCTATGCCGCGCACGAGTCCGGCACGCTCACGGCCGTCACGCAGGCGCGCGCCGCCGTGATGTCCGCAAAGACGCCCGAGGAGAAGATGGCTGCGTCCAACGTGCTCTCCGACACGCTGAAGTCGCTCTTTGCCGTCTCCGAGGCATACCCCGAGCTCAAGGCCAACACCAACTTCCAGCAGCTGCAGTCCGAGCTCTCTGATACCGAGAACAAGATCAGCTATGCGCGCATGAGCTTCAACGACTGCGTGCTCGAGTACAACAACGCCATCGAAACCTTCCCTGGCAACGTTGTGGCTGGCTCCAAGTTCAAGGAGCGCCAGGGCTTTGAGGTTCAGTCCGAGGCGGTGCGCCAGGCGCCTCAGGTCAAGTTCTAGGTTCTTCTCGGCGAGAAGTACGATTCTATGCCGGCGGGGCGACGTTGCCCCGCCGGTATTTTTTCTGT
>CAJMLD010000040.1 GCA_905214175.1 uncultured bacterium | reverse complement strand
ACACCCGTAAGCAGGCACGATACAATCGGGTTGCCGATAAGGAAGACCCGCGGTACCCGCTGCGGGCACGTGAAGGGAGAGCACGATGCTCGTCACAACCAAGGAAATGCTGCTCGACGCCCAGGCTGGCCACTATGCCGTGGGTGCGTTCAACGTGGAGAACCTCGAGTTTGTGATGGCCGTTATCAAGGCCGCCGAGGACAAGCACTCTCCCGTCATCATGCAGACCACGCCGGGCACCATCAAGTACGCCAACCTCGACTACTTTGCAGCCATGGTTCGCGTGGCTGCCGACGCCGCAAGCGTCCCCGTGGCGCTGCACCTCGACCACGGCGACGGCTTCGACCGCTGCATGCAGGCCCTGCGTGCCGGCTACACCTCCGTCATGATCGACGGCTCCCACGTTCCCTTTGAGGACAACATGGCCCTCACCGAGAGCGTGACCAAGGTCGCCATCGCCATGGGCATCCCCGTTGAGGCGGAGCTCGGTAAGGTTGGCGGCAAGGAGGACGACGGCCCGGCGGTCAAGGGTGAGAACCCCTACACCGACCCCGATGAGGCCGAGGAGTTTGTCAACCGCACCAAGTGCAGCTCGCTCGCCGTTGGCGTGGGCACGGCTCACGGCGTCTACAAGGGCACCCCACACATTGAGCAGGGCGTCCTCAAAGAGATTCGCAACCGCGTCGACGTGCCGCTGGTCCTTCACGGCACCTCCGGCGTGCCCGACGACCAGGTTGCCGAAGCCATCCAGAACGGCATCTGCAAGGTGAACTACGCCACCGAGCTACGCCAGGCGTTCACCCGTGGCTTCATGGGCTATATGGCCGAGAACCCCAACAACTTCGATCCCAAGAAGCCCTCGAAGCCGGGCATGGAGGAGATCTACAAGGTCGTTGCCTCCCACATGGACAACCTGGGCTCCACCAACAAGGCGTAGACACACGTTCAGATTGACGGGCGGCCCGGACGGCATTGTCGTCCGGGCCGCTTCTTGTCTACAGTGCAGGTTGCTCGTCCTTCTCAGTTATTGCGCGTTTTTTCTGGCATCACTTGCGTTTGCCCAGTTGAGACCTTCTCAGCTAAGGATACCGCGCAATAATTTCGCCCAATTTTTCGGTGCCGAGACACGCAAGCCCCCCTGCAGCAAAATCGCCGCCCATGTGGGCGTTACTCTCGCCCGCTCACACCCCTCTTGGTGCGCCGCAGCCTGATGCCCACCACAAGGCGCCACACCGCCAGAGCGACAAGCGCCACCGAGACCACGCGCAGCACGTTCAAGAGGAGAGGAACCGGCGTCGCGATTGCAGAGCTCGACGGACGCGCAGCCGCAGTGTCACCCGTAGACGCCACATAGTTCTCGTTGGCCACGCGCGCATCGAGATAGGCGAACAGCGAATCCTTCGTCGCACGACGCAGCTCGCTCACGTAGCTCGCGGAGCTTGGGTCACTCGTCAGGGATCCAGTCATGCACATCCAGAGGTCTCCGCCGTGCCGCAGCATCTGGTCACCGTTCATGTAGGCAGGGTGATCAGAGAAGTCAGTGACGACCACGCCGTCAAAGCCCCACTCGCCACGAAGCACGCCTGCGAGCAGCGCCTCGCTGCCACCCGTCCACACGGCACCGACGCGGCCGTAAGAGCTCATGAGGGCGGTTCCGTTAAAGTCCTCAACAATCTGACGGAAAGGCTCAAGGTACTCTTCGCGCAGTGTCTGCTCACTCATCCAGGTGTAGACGCCGTCACGATAGACGCCCGCCTCGCCATCGTTGCAGATGAAGTGCTTGACGTAACAGTACACGCCGGCATTTCGTGCACCCGCCACAACGTTTCCGCAGGTCTGGCCGGAGAGCAATGGGTCTTCTGCGTAATACTCGAAATTACGTCCGTTGAAGGGACTCCTGTGAATGTTGGTCGCGGGTGCGTACCAGCCGGAAAGCCCACGCTGAGATGCCTGCTCGCCACAGACGAGACCCATCTGAAGCGCGAGGTCGCGGTTCCAGGTCTGCGCAAGCACCGTGGCGCTTGGGAATCCGGTGCCAGGGTTGATTGGCACAAAGCCGCTCACCTGGGCCGGACCATCGAGTTCGCGGGTCTCATAGTCACGCCCCACGCTGGGCAGGGCCGCCGTACCCGAGTACCCGTTTCCTACCAGCCCCTCCATCTCAGATACCGTGAGCTGGTCGAGGAGGCTGTCCCACTGGGGGTCGTCGTAGTTTGCACCCAGCTCGCGCCCCAGATCGGTGATGACGCCGTTCTCCTCGATGGCAAGCCCGTTCTTGGCGCCCGTAGTGGGCATCGCAGCCTCGCGCGCATCATCAGCCGCAAGCTGATCGGCAGAGTAGAGGTTAAGCGCGGCCACGCTCTGGGGCATCTCGCGAGAAGAAGCAACCGCAGGCCAGCTGCCCGCAAAGTCCGCACGGGTGAGGTACGTGATGTTCTGTCCGGAGTCCAGGCCGTCCACGCCCACGCCGTCCACCGCGGCATCGCCAGTGAACTTGTTCGAGACGGTCGCACCGGTCTTCTCGTCCGTGGGGAACTGCCTGCCCTCGGCAAGCGTAAGCGAGAGGGTCGAGCCATCCGCCGTGTCAACCGTATGCGCATCGTGGCGAAGCGTTAGCGTGTAGGTGCCGGGGTCAAGCTCGTAGCCGACAAAGCCGTTACCGTTTGCCTCGTAAGCGTCATAGCTCGCCATCGAGCGCGCATCCACCGAGAGCGTGACGTCTTGGGATTCACCGGGGGCAAGCAGACCGGTCTTGGCGTAGTCGCCCAGAACCACGGCACTCTTCTCGATGCCACCTGCCGTGTAGGGCGCCGAGTAGTAGAGCTCCACGACGTCCTTGCCGGCAACGTTGCCCGTATTGGTCACGCGCACCGTGATGGAGGTCTTGTCTCCCAATGCAGAACCTTGCTCAGGCTCGTCCACTACCTGCCAGTCAAAGCTCGTGTAGGAAAGGCCGTAGCCAAACGGGTACTGGACCACACCCTTATAGCCCGCTCCGTGCTCGTTCGACGTCGCATTCCAGAACCCCTCGGCATCCGCCGTCTCGTACCACTTGTAGCCAACGTAGATGCCCTCGGCGTAGTCAACGTACGAGACCTGCGTGTAGGGTTCTGGGCTCGAGAAGTTGCCCATCTGGGTGCCGTCTGCAGGATAGAGGCCGTCCGCCCCGGTATAGACCCCCACGTGGTCGCTTGCGTTTGCGTAGCTCGGCGCCGTGGAGAAGTCATAGGCGAACGTGTCCGCCGTGCGCCCCGATGGGTTGACCTCTCCCCACAAGATCTTGGGCAGCACCTCGGCGGAGTACTGGCCTGTATACCCTGCCCACAGCACCGCATCGACGCCCGGCGTGGATTCCACCGCCCCCAAGGACATCGCGTTTGCAGCGTTTACCACAACGACGACGTGGTCGTAGTTGGCGCCCACATATGCGAGAAGCTCTTCCTCCTCGGTCGAGAGGTCAAGCGAGGTGCGGTTGGCATCCGTCTGGACGTCGCCGTCTTTCGTCGTGACCTTATACTGCTCGAGCGGCATGTCGTTGGACTCGCCCGAATAGCGCTGCAGCACCACAATGGCGGTATCCGAGAAGTCCTTTGCTTCGTTGAGCAGGTCGTCCGTGTAGTAGTTACGATCGCCGATAGAGGGCTCATAGAGCACGCTCGACTCAGACGGCTTGCTCGCAAGCGTCTTGGGACGCTGTCCTGCGGCATGGAAGTCCTCGTACATCTTGGTGAGGTCCTCGTTTGTCTCGATACCGTAAGACTTGAGTGCGTCAAGCAGGCCCACCTCAGTGGAGGAGACGCCACCAGAGCCCGAACCTCCGCCAAGCCAGTCGACAGAAGCCCAGCCAAACACGTTCACGCGCGTGATGTCGGTCGAGAGGGGCAGCGTCTTGTCATTGTTCTGGAGAAGTACGGCTCCCTCTTCCTCGACCTGATCGGCAGCCTGACGCGCCGCGTCATTTGTCTCTTGTACCGCCTGAGAGCTAGGCGCGTCGACAGGAGAGCCCAAGAGGCGCGTCACCAGCGAGCCCATACTTCCGCCCAATATCGATCCCAGTACGAGCACGACTGCCAAAAAGCCCACGGCAAGCACAAGCCCTATGCTCTTGCGCACCAGATGCGGCTTGCGCTCTTTGGGCTTCTTCCTCCCATCAGCTTGCCTTTCCTTCTTGCTAAACAGACCCATACATACCCCTTCCCAGATCAGTCTCCCTGCCATTGTTCATACCTTCAAGGTATCCTTAGGGTTCAACGCGGGGAGAGGTCCTTCATAATCGGTGCCTCTGCTACCAAAATCGGTGCTCAAGGCAGGGGGCATACATGGAGGTCTTCAGAGTGCCTCTCGTTGAGGACGATGACTCTGATGCCGCCACGCTTGAGCGCGAGCTTGAACGCTATGGTGTACAGCACGGCGTGGAGCTCTCCATTCACCGAGAGACCAGCGCCTTCTCCGTCGAGGAATTGGCGCCCCGCTTTGACCTTGTGCTTCTCGACATAGAGCTACCAGGCATCAACGGCATGGAGGCCGCAGAAGCACTCCGCGAACACAAGATTGACGTGCCGTTGCTGTTTGTGACCAATCTCGCGCAATATGCTGTGCACGGCTATGCAGTTGACGCCCTGGACTTCCTTGTGAAACCCGTGACCCCCGCCAGTGTCACGGCAGCACTCGGCAAAGCACTGCGCGTGGCTCGCAGGCGGCACGAGACCAACTATGTGGTGCAATCTGGAGGCGAGTCAACCGTCATCCCCCTACGCGACCTCATCGCTGTAGAGGTTCGTGCGCATGACCTGGTGTTCCACGTTGTGGGGCAACATTCGGCCGACGTTCAGGCACACGGGACGCTTGCCGCAGTAGAGCGCGACCTTGGCGGTGCAGCATTCGTCAGAATCAGTGCAAGCTGCCTTGTAAACATGGAGCGAATCCGGCGTGTGAGACGTGACTCCGTCATCATGGACGATGGAGAGGAACTGTGGTTCTCACGCGGGAAGAAGCGTATCGCCATGCAGAAGATTGCCGAGTACCTTGGCGGAACGGTATAGGTGCGGGAGCATCAATGTTTGAACGCAATCTTGTCGAGACCTGCGTGGCGATTATCCAGATGATAGTGGGTATCCACCTGTTCACTGGCAACTTCGTTCGCAGAAAGCACGCCCTGTGGAAACCCGTCCTTGGCGGTCTGATTCCCCTTCTCGTGCTCACGGCCGTGTTATTCAGCTCGGACCTTGTTGCCTCTATGGGGCCGAACCTTGCCAAGTTATGGGAAGCAATCGTGAGTGCCCTGTTCTGGTCGTTTGCCCTGCTTCCGGCGGCCATGCTCGTCACGGGGCTGAGGGAGACCGGCTTCTGGCCAGCGGTCTTTTGCACTGTTGCCGGTTACACGCTCCAAAACCTCGCAAGCAGCATGGCAGACTCCATCGAGTTAGCGCTTGGCAACGGCAATGTGAACGGCGTGCCACTTGCCCCTACCGTGGCAATCGAGGTCACCTCGTGCGTAATAGTCTATCTTGTGGCATGGCCGCTTCTCGCCCGTCCCGTCCGTGAAAGCGGGCTTGCCGCGTCGAGCGACCGTAGGACGCTTGTCCTTCTCGCCATGGTGTTCTTTGCCGTCATTCTCTTTGACACGATCAACAAATCGCTCGCCACTCTCGCGGTGCCCCTCTCGCTCTTGCTGGCCCTCAAGCTCATCCACGGCATCGTGTGTGTCGCCCTACTGGTCATGGGGTTCGATTTCCTTGTGGGAAGACGCGCACGCGAGGAGGCGGCGCTGGCGGAAAGCATGCTTGCCGCCGAGAGACGCCAGTACCAGCTCTCGCGCGAGAACATCGAAGCCATCAACGTGAAGTGTCACGACATCCGGCATCAGATCCGTCACCTTGCCGATGGTGGGACGAGTGTGACTCAGCAGGCGCTTGACGAGTTGTCCTCTGAAATCGACGTCTACGACTCACTCGTCAAGACTGGAAATGACGCCCTTGACACAATCCTTTCCGAGAAGGGGCTCATCTGCGAGCGAAGAGGCATACCCTTCCGCTGCATCGCAGACGGCACCGCAGTCTCCTTCATGCAGCTAGTGGATATCTATGCGCTCTTTGGCAACGCAGTGGAAAACGCTATTGAGGCATCGGAGAGATTGCCCCAAGACCAACGTGACATCTCACTTATGGTGCGCAAGGCGGCGGGCACGGCCTCGATACACGTTGAAAACAGGTTTGCCGGTAACGTGAGCTTTCGGCCGGACGGCCTTCCGCGCACGACCAAAGCGGATAGCCAAAGCCACGGCTTTGGTACGAGAAGCATCCGCCTCATCGCGGAGCGCTACGGAGGCAGCGTTGCCATGCGGGCGAAAGACGGGGTGTTTCACCTGAACGTCGTCATACCTCTGCCGGAATAGCGTCGCACGCGGTCACGCAACCGAAAACCCGAACGATGGGCTATAACCTGTTCCTACCCTTTCTTGGGGACGTCAAGAGCCCCGGGACCAGCGCTCCGCGCTATGCGATCACCACGCGGCTCTCTCCGTCCCGGCCTGCCGTCGCGCTGGCAACAATGCCGCCGGGATCCTTGTCCATGATGACCGTATCCACGTCGGTTGGGCCGGCAAAGCGCACAAAGGAGCGTGCGGCCCCCACCTTGGAGGCGTCCATGAGGATGATGGCCTTTCTCGCGTGGCGCATGAATTCGACCTTGGTGGTTGCCGTGCGCTCGAACTCGGCGAGGAACCCAAAGTCTGGCTCGAAGCCATCCGCGCCAAGAAAGACCTTGTCAAGGTAGATATCAGAGAGCGACGAGGCAACCATGGGGCCGGCAAAGTGGCGATACTCTCGGCCCAAGATGCCGCCCGTACACGCAGGCGTTGCCTGCGGGAGGAACTGTTCGATGTAGATGAGGCCATTAATGTCGTTGGTGATGATCGTGATGCCGCGCTTCTCGGTAAGGCAGTGGAGGAAGGCAAGCGTCGTGCTGCCGGAGCCAACGAGGATTGTCTCCCCGTCACCCACGAGCTCCGCCGCCCTGCGACCAATTGCCTGCTTTGCCCGGGCGTTCTTGTGCACGCGCTGCGGGACTGCCGGAATCACGAGCTGCGTCACGGGCACAGCCCCACCGTGGGTACGCTTGAGCTGCCCCTCGCGCTCCATGGTGTCAAGATCGGCGCGAGCGGTAACGGAGGAGACCCCGCAGTGCTCGCAGATCTGGACAACGGAGACGGTTCCGCTTTCGTGGATCATATCGAGGATGTACCTCTGCCGCTCAGCGGCGAGCATCCGCGGGGTCTTGGTCGAATTCATGGCCTCTACTCCACCATATCAACGCCAATAGACGTAGCTAGCTGGTCGACAAGGGCAAAGTCGCCGAGACCCGCGCTCATGGCGACGTTGGCACCGGTTGCCATAGCGCGCGTGAGTGCCGGCTCCACCTGCGTGCGGTCCGCGAGCCACACCGAGAGGAAGCTCGCAAGCGTGGCATCTCCCGCGCAGGCGGTGGAGAGCACGTCGACCTTTGCCGCATTTGCGTGCCAGACGTGCTCGCCGTTGAAGAAGTAGGCGCCCTCTCCGCCGAGCGTGAGGAGGATGTTCTTGGCACCAGCGTCGTGGATGGCGTGGAGCGCGGAGACAATGTCCCTCTCGCTCTTCACGTCCACGCCAAAGATGGCCGCGACCTCCTCGTCGTTTGGCTTGATGAGCAGGGGGCCCTTCTCAACCAGCTCGCGCAGGTGCTTGTGGGAGATGTCCAGGACAAACTCCGCGCCCTTCTCGCGCACCACCTCAATGAGCTCGTCGTAGTACGAGGCGTCAATGCCTGTGGGAAGGCTTCCGGAGACCACGAGGCACTCAAGATCGTCTAGGCCCCGGATGAGCGAGAGCATCTCCTCCTGCTTGGCGCGGTTGACCTCGGCTCCGGCGTTGGGGAACTTGTACTCACCCTCCGGCGTGGTAAGGAAGACGTTCACGCGCGTGATGCCATCAATCTGGACCGGCTCCACCGGGCAGATCTTATTGGCCTCGCGGACAATGTAGTCGCCCGAGAAGCCCCCAAAGAAGCCCAGGATCTTGGAATCGATGCCGTAGTGCTTGAGCGCGAACGAGACGTTCAGGCCCTTGCCGTTGGGCGTGTAGACCGCGTCACGCGTCCTGTTGACATGCTCGGTCGAGATTGTGTCCGAGGTGATGTTCATGTCGATGGCGGGATTGGTTGTGAGTGTATAAATCATTGAACTTCCCTTGATCGTTCTCGACGCGTCTCACGCGATTGATAACTCCGTACTGGCAGGAAATGGGGACCCGCCGCGCAGGCGACGGGTCCCCAGCACGAACCTCAGATCGGAAAACCGGTCGTCTAGCTCTCGAGGCCGTTGTTGATGAGGTCGGCAATCTCCTGCGAGTCCGCGGAGGCAAGGACCTTCTCGCGGAAGTCCGCATCCATGAGAAGGACTGCAACCTTGGAGAGCAGGCGCAGCTGCTCCGTCTGGGTGCCGTCGTCGGGGATGAGCAGAGCGATGGCGCAACGGACGGGCTTTGAGTCCATGGTTGCCCACTCGACATCACCGGCGAACTTCACCACAGTGACGGTTGGCGTGCTGACCTCAGCGGTCTTTGCGTGCGGAATGGCGAATCCGCCCATCATCCCCGTAGTTCCCTCGGCCTCGCGCGCCTTGAAGGCCTCGAAGACCTTGTCGGCGTCTTTGGCCACCCCGTAGGAGACAGCCGTCTGGGAGAGGAACCTCAGGACCTCGTCCACGGTGCTTGCGGGATTGTCCACGAAGACATGGGATGCTGGAACGAACTCGCTCATGCGCTCTCCTTACTCCACGACCTTGTCGCCATTCTTATGGTATTCGTTGCGCTTGAAGATGACGTAAAGAATACCGCCAACAAGGACGCCGGCAAAGATTGCAATGAGCCACAGGTACCAACCATCAACAACAGGCAGGACCAGGAAGCCGCCGTGAGGCGCGGGGTCGTGGACGCCAAACAGGATGGTGAGGATTGCCGCGATCGAGGAGCCGCACATCATGATGGGCATGACAGGCCAGATGTTCTTGGTCATGAACGGGATGGCGCCCTCGGTGATGTGGGTGCAGCCCAGGACAATGTTGACGATACCGGCGTCGTGGTCCTCCTTGGAGAAGTACTTCTTGCCCACGATGACGGCGAAGGCGGTGATCAGCGGCGGAACGATGCATGCAGCGGAGACGGCGGCCATGAAGTTGGTGCCGAAGTTGTAGGTCGGGGTGCCGATGCCAGCCTGGAGCGCCTCGGTGAGAAGCGCGGTGCCGGTAACGTAGGCAGCCTTGTTGACTGGGCCGCCCATGTCGAACGCGCACATGCAGCCAATGGCCAGGCCGAGGACGATGGGGCCGGAGGCCTCGAGGCCCTCGAGGAAGCTCATCATGCCGGTGTTGATCGCGGCCATGGGGCCAGAGATGCCGAGCATGATCAGGCCCGTGATGAAGGTGGAGAGCAGCGGGTACAGGAAGATGGCCTTGAGGCCGTCCAGGTTCTTAGGCATGCCAGAGAGCAGCTTCTCCAGGCCAACAATCACGTAGCCGGCAACAAAGCCGCCGACGATGCCGCCGAGGAAGCCAAAGCCAACGCCAGCGCCACCGGCGTCGATGAGGCCAGTCTCAGGCGAGACGGGCAGACCGGTGATGGCGATCATACCGGCAACGAAGCCAGGGACCAGTGCCGGGCGCTTGCCGATGGACTCGGCGATGTAGGCTGCGAGCACCGGGACCATGAGGTTCATGGCGATGCCGCCGATGATCTTGAGCATTGCCGCGAACGAGTTGTAGTCCGCCGCGGTGGAGTCGAAGGACGTGATGCCCCAGAGGAACGAGACGGCCGTGAGGACGCCGCCGGCAACCACGAAGACGAGCATGTGGCTGACGCCGTTCATCAGGTGCTTGTAGATGATGTGGCCCACGGACTCCTTCTCGTCGGAGGAGCTGTTGTCGCTCGAGGCGTTTGCGACCTCCTCGCTGAGCTCGCCCTGAGCCTTAGCCGCCAGAGCCTTGTCGATGAGGCCCTCGGGGTCCTTGATTGCGGCGGTCACGCCGACGCTCACCATGGGCTTGCCCGCAAAGCGCTCGGCCTGGACGTCCTTGTCGGCAGCGACAATGACGGCCTTCGCAGCCTTGATCTGCGCCGGGGTCACCTCGTTCTCGATGCCGACCTGCCCGTGGGTCTCGACCTTGATGGTGAGACCCTTGGCCGCGGCGGCCTTCTCGAGGGCCTCCTTAGCCATGTAGGTGTGGGCGATGCCCGTTGGACAACCGGTAGCGGCAATGAGGTCGTACGTCGTGTCTTCGGCCATACCTTCACTCCCCTCTCCTGTGGCGCACGCGGCGCCATATCCCTGTGGTCCCATAGGGCCACTCCCGCGGAAGAGATTGCCGTTCTCCACATCTCCTCCTAAGACTGCCCACAACTTTACCACGTAATCGTAAAAATGCGAGACAAAACGAAGAAAAACGAAAGTAGTAATCCGTTATCACGCCCAACGGCTGCTTGGGGAGGGGCAACGGTATAGCCAAGAGAGAAAACGCGCCCGCGCGGTGGGAACCCACTGCACGGGCGCGTATGGGAGAGCATCTATGACTGTTGT
>CAJMLD010000039.1 GCA_905214175.1 uncultured bacterium | reverse complement strand
CAGCTGGACCGTCGCCGCGTCGTTCTCCATATACGTGTTGATCCAGGAGCCGTCCTCGGGGCCCATTTCCCTCACCACGTGAAAGCCAAGCGCCTTCTCGTAAAACGCAATGGTCTTCTCCTTGTCCAGCACATGCGTGCAGCGATGAACGAACTTTGCCTTCATGGTTGCCTCCTTCGAAAAACACGGACGCGAGCGCCGGCCCGCGTCCGCCCACCTGCCATGCGCTCGGTCTAGGATACCAGCGGCAAGCGCCGCGCACGTACGCTATCGGTTGGCGAGCCTCTTGCTGAACGACGTATCGGAGTGGCGCGCCCACACCACGTAGACAATCACGCTCAGGACGCAGGCGAGAGACACAATCGACCACATGGCCGAGTAGCCCAGTCCCGTGATGAGCGAGCCCGCTATGCCGCCGCCCAGGCCATAGCCAATGTCGTATCCGCAGAGGAACGTCGAGTTGGCGGAGCCGCGCGTCTCCTCCGTCGAGGTGTGCACAGCCATCGACTGCAGCGACGGCTCGAGGCCACCAAAGGCGTAGCCCGCGAGCACTGCCGAGAGGATATACGTCACGTCGTTGGGCACAAATGCCAAAAGCAGGAACGCCACGAGCATAGCTGCGTTGCAGGAGTAGACGAAGAACGCCTCACCCCGCTGGTCAACCAGCTTGCCCAGCGTAATGCGCACCAGAAGCAGCATCGCGGACATCACGAGAAAGTAGATCGAGCCCGAAGGCAGCGAGGCCTCGGAGGCAAAGATCGCCACGAAGTTCTCGAGCGCACCAAAGGTGAACATGAAGATGAGCATGGTCACCGTGGCAGGCAGCGAGTCACGGTTGATGATGGTGCGCAGGTCAAGCTTCTTCTTGGGAACGTCGACCTTGGGCGCGCGCACAAAGGCAAACAGCACAAGACCCAGCCCGGCGATAACGGCAGCCACGGCGTAGAGCACGTTGAAGCCAAAGCCCTCCATGAGCGAGAGGCCAAGCGCCGGCGCAATGGCGGAGGCCAGCGCCGTCGCCATGCCAAAGTAGCCCATGCCCTCGGCAAAGCGCGGACGGCAGATCACGTCGGACGCCACGGTAGCGGTGGTCGAGTTGGAGAACGACAGGCCAACGCCATGCATCATGCGGATGGCAATCGCCACGGACAGCACGGGGACAAACACATAGCCCAGCGGCGCCAGGCCCATGAGGACAAGGCCGGCAACAAGCGCTGCCCTACGAACGCCATTGTCGAGCCACCAGCCCACAAACGGCCTGATAATCACGGCCACAAACGAGAAGGCCGCCGCGCAGATGCCCGCCACGGCCTCGGTACCGCCAAGACTCTGGATGTAGAACGGAAAGGTCGAGAGACTCATGATGTGGTTGGTGAAGACGCACAGGTTCACCAAGATGATGAGAACCAAATCACGCGTCCACAGCTTGAGCTCGCCCTTGCCCTTTGCGACGGCAGTTGTTGCTTCTGACAAAAAAATCCCTCCTAGACGGGTCGAGAATGACCGTCCAGCGGGATTCGATCGTGCATGATGCGCGGAAGCGTCACGGCTGGACGGCGTAGCCATCAATTGGACTTACGCCGTGCGGCAGCTCATTGACGTAGTGCAGTATAGCCGAGAAGCGCGGGGACAGGCGAGAAAGTCGTGCTGCGTTAGTCCTCGCCCGCACCATTGGCCTGGTGCCTCTGCGGCTTGGCGACGTCGATGCTCCCCTCGCCGGGAGACCAGTATCCCAGCTTGACCCCGCGCTGGTAGACGGCGACCGCCTTGGCAAAGTAGCCGCGCGCATTGAGGTGGGTCCAGTCGGACCGCAGCTGCTTTGAGATGCATCCCAGGCGAGCGTCCGCCACGTCCTCCTCGGTGGGCGTAAGACCCGAAATCTCGAGCCCGTGCTTGATGAGAAAGACGCGCATGTTGATGAAGCGGTCGCCAAATGCCTCGCGAAGCGCGGCCTCCCAGTTGGTCTCGCGCGGGGCGTAGTCCTCCGTAAAGGGGACCTGGCTCGTGTCGCCCACCGAGGTGCCCGGGTCGTCGGTATCGCCCAGGATGAGGTAGTCCTCGCAGCCGGAGCGCTCGATCATCGCGCGGTACTGGTCGATAAGAACCTGGTAGTCGTTGTTCCAGCCGCCATTGCTGCCAATCTCAAGCACGAGGATGTCGCCGGTGTGCTGCTCGCCCTCCTCGATGACGTCGGGGTCGATGTGGCTTACGGGCTGCTCGTCGGCGTCGTCCGCGGCGTCGGCATCCGCGGCGTTGGCGTCGGCGTCGTCCGCGTCCGCATCCGCGTCATCCACATCCGCGTCGTCCGCATCCGCGACTTCCACGCTCTTCTCGGCCGACTCAAGCTCCTCCCACGTAAGGCCGCCCTGCATGGCGGCAATCTCCGCTGAGGTGGCGCCGGCGACGCCAAAGTTGTAGGTGTCGAGCCCCGTGAGCTGCGAAAGAACCTGCGGATACGACTGGTAGCTGGTATCGTACAGCTCCCCGTCCGCAAGCGAGACAAGCGCCCCCTCGTCCGCGCCCACGCCCTGGGTCATGCTGTCGCCCCAGCAGACAATCTCGCGCGTATCGTCGTCGCTGGTGCCAGGGTAATAGCGCCAATCGAGGTCGGACTCGGCCTGAGCGTCCCCGCCCACCGCATCCGACGAAGTTTCGTCGTTCGTGGGGAACTGTCGGCAGCCCGCGAGCGAGGCCACAAGCACGGCGGCGATAGCGACAATGCCAAGCCTCTTCACAAGCACACCTCCCCCTCGCGAAACCCCTTCCAACGTACAGAAGGATAGCCGCGTGAAAGGGAGGTATAAGGAATTCACACGTTACATACCCGTAGCTAAAACCGCGCCCGTCGCGGACGCCGCTGCCTCGCTACATCTCGCTGCCGGACTCGGCCTGAAGCGGCGTCGCATCCGAGCCCTTCTCGGCCTTCGTCTCTCCCACATGCGAGAAGCACTTCGCAAACACCAGGCGCGAGACGGGGCCCGCAGCAAAGAGGTTCCACAGGAGCGCCATCGGGAAGTTCTTGATGAGCGTTCCCACCCAAATGGCGGGGAGCTGCACCACGGGCATGCCAGCAAGAATGACGTTGAAGAGGATGCTCGCAACCAGGCTCATCGTGGGGCACATGATGAGGACAGTGCAGCAGGAGCGAATGGTCCCCTGGATAAAGGCACTGTCGCGCTTGGGGTCGGTGAGGCGAGCCGCCAGCGCCGCGCCGCCGCGCGTGCCCCACAGATTCGAGAATAGGAACACGAAGAGCCACATGTACGAGGCCTCGACCAGGGCGCCCAGGAACACGTCGTTGGTCATGTTGGAGAAGCCGCCGGGCATAGTGGGAATGCCCATCTTCCACGCCACGTTGTAGACCTCCATCCCGTAGGCCATGGTGACGGACATGAGAACCCCAAAGATGACTCCCTGTACCTTGTTCTTTGGCATGCCTTGCTCCTCTCCGCCGCGCTTGTGCCAGGCGCGCGACACAAAAAATGCGTGCGGCCGCCCGCCAGGGGCAACCGCACGCTTTGCTAACTACACCTTTTAGCCGCGGGGATGGCATTGTGGGGCATCCTGCCCGCGGCGGCTTTGCGCTACACGCAAGGAAAAACCATAGCACGCACGCCATGCCGCGCGACAAAATCAACACGTGGCGGCCTGGACGGCTGTTCGAACCCCCGCGCTAGCCAGGAGCGCCAATTTACGTTCGGAATCAGGGGCCAGGCTACCAGGACAGGAGCTCGTACCCATCATCGGTGACCACCAGCTGGACCTCCCACTGCGCGGAATCCGAGCCGTCTGCCGTGCGCACGATCCAGCCGTTGGCCTTGTCGGTCGTGATGTCGGGCGCGCCCGCGTTGACCATGGGCTCGATGGTGAAGCACATGCCGGGAACCAGGATGGGGCCGGTACCGCGCTCGGAGACAAAGCTCACGAACGGGTCCTCGTGGAACTCGCGGCCGATGCCGTGGCCGCCGTACTCCTCGACCACGGTGTAGCCGGCCTCGCGGCACAGCTCGTTCACCGCGGCGCCCACGTCGCCCAGGTGCCCCCAGGGACGAACGGCTGCAAGGCCCGCCTCGACGGACTTTTTGCACGTCTCAACCAGACGCCGGCGCTCGTCAGAGACCTCGCCGATGCAGTACATGCGGCTGGAGTCCGAGAAGTACCCGCCCTTGATGGTGGACATGTCAACGTTGATGATGTCGCCATCCTGAAGGACGTCCTTCTCGTTGGGGAAGCCGTGGCAGATGACGTCGTTGATCGAGGTGCACACGCTGTAGGGATAGCCCTCGAAGTTGAGGTCTGCCGAGACGGCGTCGTGCGCCGAGAGGTACTCCTCTACCCACCGGTTGATGTCCATGGTCGAGACACCTGCGGCGATGTGCTCGCCAACGTAGTCGAGGACGCCCATGTTGACGGCGGCCGAGGCCTTGATGCCCTCGATGTCAGCAGCGGTCTTGAGGAGCGAGCGGGGCAAGACCTCCTCGCCGTCGAGGTACAGGCGCTCCATGCGCTCGTCGGACGGACCGTGGCACTTCTTGTACTTGCGACCGCTCCCGCACCAGCAGGGGTCATTGCGGCCGGGAACCGGCAGATTGTCGAACATGGCGTCTCCCATCGGGTCGAACTTAATTCGCATTTCAACGATACCCTCGGTAGGGGTGAGCCGACACCAGGATTGCAAGTTAGATGAATCTAATCACAGCAGTTGGCTTGCATGAATGCTTCGTAGGGGCTCGCAACCCTCCAGACGGGATTGGAAATAGCCGAAAGCAAGTTTGTAGGGATCTCGAACCCGCTCTATGATATGAAGCTGGCTTTAGGTTAATAAATTGGAGGCGCCGCATGTACACAATCGGCCAGGTGTCGCAGATGTTCGATCTTCCCATATCGACGCTGCGCTACTACGACAAGATGGGGCTTCTTCCCGGGCTTGCGCGCACGTCGGGAATTCGTCGCTTTGACGATGACCAGCTGGAGGCCCTACGCGTAATCGAGTGCCTTAAGCAATCTGGACTAGAGATTCGTGACATCAAAAAGTTCATGGACTGGTGCCAAGAGGGTCCCAGCACGTATGCCGAGCGCCTGGACCTCTTCCGAAAGCAGCTCCACGACGTCGACGAAAAGATTGCCGAGCTGGAACGCACGCGCGCAATGCTCAGCTGGAAGTGCTGGTACTACAACCATGCATGCGAGCAGGGCAACGAGGATTTTGCAGCCAACCTGCCCGAGGACCTCCCCCTAGACGGCCGCCGACTGTGGGATGCGGCTCACGACGAGACGAGCGGGACAGTATAGCCGCAGCAATCCAACATGCACGCTTCGAGGGGAAACGCGCTGAGGCGGCACGGCGGCCTTCCTGCGTGGTAACCTGCCGTATCGTTATTACCAGCGATAACCCCGCATTTCGAAGCCCCGCGCTTCAACACAGGAGGAACTATGGAACTCACCGGCCGTCAGATTCGCCAGCTCCGCAGCATGGCCAACCGACTCGAGGCGACCATCGGCGTTGGCAAGGCCGGCATCACGGACGCCGTTGTGCGCCAGACCGACTCCGCTCTTGAGGCAAACGAGCTGGTCAAGTGCTCGGTTCAGGGCACTTCGGGCATGAACGCCCGCGAGGCGGCAACCGCGCTCGCCCGCCCCACGCACGCCCAGGTCGTGCAGGTAATCGGCCACAAGTTCGTGCTCTATCGCACCTCTCAGCGCGAGGACATCGAGCACATCAAGCTGGTATAGGGGCAAGAACCGCCATCGATGCGGCCTCCCGCAGACCTACATCGTGTACGCAGCCACAACCTCGCCGTAGTAGGCGATGTGCATGTCGCGGTTGGAATCGCAGTTGGTGCTCGGCACATCCTGCGGATAGAAGCGCGCGAGAATGTCCGCCGGCAGGGCGCTACGGTCCTGGAGCTGGCGATGCACGACGCGGCACTCAAGGGTGAGGGCGGTCTCCGCAATCGCCGGCACGGACACAACCTGGGGTTCCACCGTGTGCAGCCCCAGCTCGGCGATCTTATCGATGTCGCGACCAGTGATGCTTCCTGCGCGGGCAAGAATCCTACGGTCAAAGCCCTCTCCCGGCACGCCAATGGTGAACTCGCCCGTCTCGTCCAGCAGCGAACGGGTAAAGCGGCCCTCGCGCACAAAGGTGACAAACACCGGCCGCGCCCACTCCACGCCCAGCATACCCCACGAGATGGTCATGGTATTGACCTTCCCGTGCGCCGCACTGGTAAGCAGCACGCCCCTGTTGACGGCAGGCAGGATTTCGCCTGCGTGCTCTAGCACATCGATCTTCTCGCCCATCAGACCACTCCCCTTTGGTAGGTCCCGCGGCAAGGCGCCTGGGGACAGATTGGAACTGCCACGGTTATACCCCGGCGCCGCGCCCCGGCTCCTTGCAACAGCACAAGCGACAGTGCATATTGGGAGGCAAGCGCCGCCCGGCCATCAACGCGCCGATACCGGAGTAGTCGCCCCATCCTCCCCGACGGCAATGACGAGAGGAGCGCGCAGCAATGACGTCGAGGCAGACCATCCGCCACAGGCTCCTTGTCTCCAACGTGATCATGGTCGTAGTGCCAGTCCTCGTGACGGCACTCGTTGGCGTGGCATGTCTCGTCGTGATGCTCAACACTGCCAGCCACAAGGGGCTGGGGCTCGACAGCGAAAGCGACTTCTACTGGGCAGGTACCACTGCGGCGGAGCTTGTCGAGAAGACCGTGGGTGACACCTTGCCGGCGTCAGCCTCGTATGACGGCGTCACCTCCCTCCTCCAGGGGCAGGGCCTTGACCTCGCCGTCATTGAGGACGGACACACGGTCTTCTCCACCAGCGGCGTCACGGGAACGGACCTCTCGCTCGCGCTTGCCGCCAGCGCCACGGGCGAGAGCCCCATCACGATGCGCTCGGGCGAGCGTATGACGTTCCTCAAGGCGGAGACATCCAGCGGCGGCACGACGAGCTACCATGTCGCAGTGTTCGGCTCGCTCACCGAGGTCGCAGACGGCACCATCAAGCACATAGCCGCAGCCAGCGCCTTCATCCTGGCGCTCACCGCCGCAGTCTCGGTCCTTCTCGTCAATCGCTTCTGCCACCGCTACGTATTCGACCGCATCGAGTGGTCGCTCGGGCACCTTGAGGAAGGCGTCCGGCAGCTCTCCGCCGGCAATCTCTCCTACCGCATTCGCTACGACCGCGACGACGAGTTCCGGCCCATCGCGGACTCGTTCGACCGCATGACCGCCCAGCTCCAGGCATCCGAGGAGCGACAGCAGCGCGACCAGCGAAGCCGCCAGGAGCTCATCGCGTGCATATCGCACGACCTGCGCTCCCCGCTCACCTCAATCCGCGGCTACGCCGAGGGGCTGATGGACGGCATTGCCACGACGCCCCAGATGCGCGAACGCTACGCCACGCGCATTGCCTCCAAGGCCGAGGAAATGGACGGCCTGGTATCCGAGCTGTTCACGTTCTCCAAGCTTGACCTTGGGGACTTTCCGCACGAGGAGCACCCCGTGCGCGTGGATACGTTCC
Source organism: uncultured bacterium (assembly GCA_905214175.1). Lineage (GTDB taxonomy): Bacteria > Actinomycetota > Coriobacteriia > Coriobacteriales > Atopobiaceae > Tractidigestivibacter. Next base: position 3,334 of record CAJMLD010000039.1, on the reverse strand, counting down.
TGCAAGGCGTCCTAAGCGACCTTGCGCCGGAGCTTGAGCGCACGGGCAACACGTTCTCCCAGGTGGACCTGACCCCCGCAACGGTGCTTGCAGACGAGCGTCTCCTGCGGCAGGCACTGTCAAACGTGCTGCTCAACGTTTCGCGCCACGCACCTGGCGCTGCAGTCTTGGTCCGCACGGACACCACCACGAAGGGAAGCCGTGTGCGGGTTGTCATAGCCGACAACGGCCCCGGCGTGCCCGCGGAGGCGCTCGGACGCATCTTTGACGTGTTCTACCGCACCGACCCGTCGCGCACGGCAGCGTCCGGTGGCAGCGGCCTTGGCCTGGCCATTGTCCAGCGCGCCATGCGGGCGATGGGCGGAGATGCCACGGCAGAGAACGTCGTGCCGCACGGGCTGCGCATAACTCTCACGCTGCGCGCGACAGACACACCGGCCAAGAAGCCCGGCACGGAGGAGGCTCCTGCATGAGCAAGATCTTGATTGTTGAGGACGACAAGGACATCGCCGAACTCGAGCGTGACTACCTCGAAGCAAGCGGCTTTGACACCGCGATTGCCCCAGACGGCCGCCGAGGCCTCTCGCTTGCATGTGGCGGTGGCTTTGACCTGGTCATACTCGACCTCATGCTGCCTGGTGAAGACGGCCTTTCCGTGTGTCGGTCAATCCGCGAGCGCTCTGGCGTCCCCATCATCATGGTGACCGCGCGCAGCGAGGACATCGACGTAATCCGCGGCCTTGGAACCGGCGCCAACGACTACGTGACCAAGCCCTTCTCGCCAAGCGTGCTCGTGGCGCGCGTAAAGGCGTGCCTCGCCAGCACCGAGCGTGCGATAGGCGCGGCCGCGGCAACCGCCAACGCAAACGAACCCCAGGCAGACGACATTGTGTTTGGCGATGTGCGCATCTGCCCGGCTTCTCACGCCGTGCGCGTGGCGGGCAGCGAGGTTGCGCTCACCAACCGCGAGTACGAGCTGCTGCTGTTCCTCGCACAGAGGCCGGACACCGTATTTAGTCGGCAGGCCCTCTACCAGCGCGTGTGGGGCGAGGACGCCGTGGGCGATGGTTCTACGGTCACGGTCCACGTGAACAGGCTGCGCGAGAAGCTCGAGCGCGACCCAGCGAACCCGACGCTCATCCAAACCGTGCGCGGCGCTGGCTACATCCTGCGCTCCAATGCCAACACGTAGACCGCCTCCGCGTTTAGCCAGCGTTTATCTTGGCGTGCCGGGATGTTTAGCCCGCTTCCTTAGCATGTGTCACCGCCAATACGCCACGGGGGTGCCGTCGCGGCACTACGCTAAGGAGCGATTATGCAGGGATTCGTCCTTTCCTTTGTCGCGCAATACGGCTACCTTGCCCTCTCTGCGCTCATCTTTCTCGAGAACGTCTTCCCGCCCATACCCAGCGAGGCTATCCTGCCAGCGGCCGGTTTCATGTCGAGTATTGGCTCGCTCTGGCTTCCCGCGACCATCCTCGCCGCGACCATTGGCTCGCTCCTTGGGGCATACGTCCTGTACGGCATTGGGCGAGCCCTTAGCCAAGAGCGCCTTGAACGCCTCATGGGCACCAAGCCCCTGCGCATGCTTGGCTTCGAGCCCGCAGACGTATCGAGTGCCATCGGGTGGTTTAGGAAACACGGGCAGGTAAGCGTGCTGGTATGCCGCTGCATTCCCGTGGTGCGCAGCCTCATCTCAATCCCCGCCGGCACCTCCGGCATGGGCGTTGCACGCTTCTCGGCCTACACCTTCCTTGGCTCGCTCGCATGGAACACCGTGCTCTGCACGCTTGGCTACGTCGCAGGGTCGGCCTGGGAGAGCGCCTCGGCCAACGCCACGCAGGCCATCGACGTGATGACCCTTGTCGTGATTGGGGCCATTGTCGTTGCGCTGGCGCTCTTGGTGGCAAAGCGCGCGGTCCCCGCAATAAGGAACGCCGTGCGCTCCGAGGGCGCCGAGTAGGCCGTGAAGGACGAGACGAGACTACTCGCCGGCACCGCAGCCGCTGCATGAGCACCGGTCACCGTGAACAGATGGCGTGGCAAGTTCCGAGAAGAACCCTGCAAGTTTTGCAGCCGCGCCGGCGTCAATCGAGTAGTGGCACCAACGTCCTTCTCGCCTGCAGCGCACCAGTCCGCAGTCGCAGAGCACCTTCATGTGGTGGGAGAGCGTGGGCTGCGAGATCTTGAGCCCGGAAAGCAGATCGCACGCGCACACCTCCCCGCATGCGCCCACCATGCGCACGATGGCAAGGCGGTTCTCGTCCGCCAGAGTCTTGAACATTCTTGCGTCAACCGCGCTCATCAGCGCCCCCCTCGCCTAATCGCTCGGCATCCATTCTTGCACGGAGTTCGGCAAGGTGAGCAAGGATGTCTTGTGCGCAGGCCTCGTATCCGCCCTTGGGTCCACCCATTGGGTCGGCAAGACCCCAATCCTCACGGTGCGCACACGGAAGCGAAGGGCACGCGACGCCACAGCCCATGGTCACCAGCCAGTCGACACGAGGGGGCAGCTCCGCGAGAGACTTTGGGCGCAGGGAGGCGATGAGCTGCAACGCGACCCCGCGACGAGAGAGCTCCTCCAAAGCACCTGCGTCAACGCGATCCGCCGGACTGGTTCCCGCCGAGAGGAACGTGGCCCTCCCGGGCATAAGGGTCTGTGCCAGCGCCTGCGCCATCTGGCTGCGACAGGCGTTGTGCGTGCACACAAAGGCGACAATCGGGGTGTCCATCATGCGCGCTCCTTCTCGGCGTCGACAGCTGGGACGCCTATCATGCCGGCTCCTTCTTGGCGATACAACCCTATGCGGAAGGCACCGCGCCCTTGTGCCAGGAAAGGCGTCGCCCCATTGCCAGCGCGGCGTTCACCAAAAGGATAAGCGAGGGAACCTCGATGAGAGGCCCAACAACCGCCGCAAACGCTTCGCCAGAGCCCAGGCCAAACGTCGCCACCGCTACGGCGATTGCAAGCTCGAAGTTGTTGCCGGTTGCGGTGAAGGCGATGGCGCTCGTCTGCGGGTACGAGAAGCCCGCCGCATGCGCAACCGCGAAGCTCGAGAAGAACATCACCGCAAAGTAGATGACCAGGGGAATTGCGATACGAACCGCATCGAGCGGGAGCTGAACAATCTGGCGGCCCTTAAGCGAGAACATGAGGATGATGGTCGCGAGAAGCGCCACAAACGAGACGGGCGAGATGCGCGGGAGAAACACACCCTCGTACCAGTCGCGACCCTTTGCGCGCTCAAGTGCCAGGCGCCCCAGAGCGCCCGCAGCGAAGGGAATCCCCAGGTAAAAGGCAACCGTTCCGGCCACGGCGCCCACCGAGAGACTC
>CAJMLD010000038.1 GCA_905214175.1 uncultured bacterium | reverse complement strand
AAGATGAAGAAAATCGTGGAAATCCCGGAAATGACGTTAAAGATTCCGGCGGGCTCAGCGACAACGAGAATGACGTCATCAAGGGGTCTACCAACAACGGATTCAGCGGCAAGTACGCAACCAGCGTCTCGGCAGACCTCGGCAGTGGCTACAAGGACCACGTCGTCGAGCTGCGTGCCTATGGGAGCCAGTACTACACCATGGTCGGCAACCGGCAGTTGAGCGGCGCCTTTGCGGTAAAGGTATTCTCGCTTGACGCAAAGGGGAACCGCACGGAAGTCGCGAGCCTCAGCCCCACGGTCAATGACAGTCAAATCCAGGTGAATGATTACACTGACGAGCTGGCATACATTCGGACCGGTTACCTGCAGGAGTACGACGCCTACTTCGAAGTGGCCGCCGCGGACGTGGACGGCGACGGCGTGGACGAGGTCTTCTGCTACACGGGCTGCTACAAGGACGAGAACGGCGAGCGCCTGGCCTGCGTCGACATGTGGGACCTGCAGTCCGACAGCTCCTGGAGCCACACCCAGGAGTGGGTGGACTGCGGCCAGGCGTCCTACTACGTCACAGATGATGAGCTTAACCAGATTCGCAACAGCAAGGATGACCCCACCGCTCGAATGCAGCTCATGAAGGCCCCGGTGGTCACCCTTGCCGGCGGCGACCTTGACCGCCGCGGTGGAGATGAGCTTGCCATCACCGTCTCCGCACCCACGAACCATGACAACCCGACCGACGCGGCCCGCTGCTACATCTACACCTGGGATGACACCGCAAAGCGACTCTCCGCCGTCGTAAACGACGGCTTGGGCGACGACTATATCCCCCTGAGCACGACCGTCGGGGCAGCCTCCGCCATGGTCTCTGCCAACTGCACCTTCGGAACCTTCAGGACGAGCGACACTGATACGGCCACGGCCCTCATCATTGCCGGCTGGGACTGCGGTGGCAGCTCAAATGCGGAGTATGCCAACTTCGGCTACCGCTACGTGTACTATGACACATCCCAGGACGATTTCGTCGTCTCCGACTACATCCGCAAGGCCCTCGGCAAGGACGCTGCGCACATCACCGAGACCGCCTGCAAGGACGCGAACCAGGGCGGCCGATACCGTCCGACCCTGGCGCCCTTCGCCCTGGGCGCCGCACGCTTGAACGGCCTCAACCAGAGTGCCGCCGAGAACGACGACGTTCTCATGGGCGGAGACATCTACTCGTTCAGTCTCTCCGCTGGGGTGAGCCTCGACACTCTCGGCAGCATCAGCCTCACCTCTGACCAGGTGAACTCGAACCGTTACACAAAGGGAAAGGACCAGGTCTGGATCGGCGACGTGCGCGTGGGCGCCGTGTCGGGCTCCAGCCAGTACGAGGAGAGCTTCCTCGCCGTCACGGGCGTCCACCGCGACGAGGACCTCGGCAAGGATGACGACTACTACTGGATGGACGTCTCGCACTTCTCTGCCAAGTGGTCTGACGGCAAGCTCCGGGGCTACACCACCGGTGAGGAGGGCGTCATAAACGAGAGCGTCCGTGTCCACGACACGACGCAGTACGGATGCTGGATCAGCCTGTGCCTGCCCAACGTGGACCACGACGGCATGCAGGTACGCTTCAAGGCGGCGGCCGAGTACTACACTGCGCCGCAGCTGCTCGCGGTGCTGCAGGGGTCCCCGTACTTTCAGGACCTCCAGGACAGCTATGGCTACCTCAGCTACGGCGGCACCGCGTTTGGCTCCGAGTCCAGCAGCGCCTCTGGCTCCGGCTGGTCCATCGAGGGAGAGGCCGGCGTCTTCGGCGAGGCGTCGGGCGGCTTCCTTGGGCGCGTGGAGCTCGAGGGGGAGCTTACGGGCCATGCGGGCTACGAGTACCAGAGCTCCTCGACGCTCTCGTACGGTGTGGACTACGACGCGCACGCGGCCGAAGGCAACAAGGCCGTGGTGTACGCCGTGCCCATCATGTACTACTGGTACGAGGTCAGCGACTCCAGCAGCCCGGAGTGGACGGACGTCGTCATGCCCGTGTTCCTCACGCCGGTCACCTCGGTCGTGAGCCAGGAGACCTGGGACGAGGCGGTCGAGAATTACGACCTCGACGCCAGCGTGAGCAGTGACAGCTCCACGCCGCTCACCTACAAGGTCTCCGACGTCCTCAACAACAGGCAGGGCGACCCCGCCAGCTACGGCGTCGACACCCTGACCAAGACGACCCTGCTGCCTACCGCCAAGCGTGCCTTCACGTACCAGCTTGACGGGAAGGACGCCTGGTCCATAGCCTCGAACGAGGAGGGCGTCGCCACGGCGCAGACCATCGCGGCCGAGAACGAGACCGAGAAGACCGTCGACGTGGGCGGTGCCGTTGCTCTGCAGATAGGTGCCGGCTTCGGCATTGGGGAAAACGAGATCGTTACCGGTATGGTGTTCGGGCTGTCGGGTGGCTACACGACGCTGAAGTCCAGTTCCACGGGCTTCTCGTTCACGGGCACCGTGGACAACCTGCCCGAGGCTGCCGAGGGCTACGGCTTCAGCTGGAGGCTCGCGGTGGACCAGAGCTCCTCCGACATGCCCGTCGACGGCACGCGTCCCGCCACCAACCAGTTCTGGATCGTTGGCTACGACGTCACCAACGTGAAGCAGCCCGAAATCCCCATGGTGAGCGGCTTTGCCACGACCGGTGCCAGCTACGATGCCACCACGGGCAAGGATGCGGTCACCCTGTCCTGGAACGACATCCTGGCCTCCGACCAGAAAGCGAATGGCTACAAGTACGCGGTCGCCATGTACCCCACGACCGATGATGACCACTACAGCTATGTCTACACGCTGGACGGCTCCACCACAAGCTACGTCTGGGACGGCCTCTCCACCAGCAGCAGCTACCGCTTTGCGGTGTTTGTCGTGGACGGCACGGGCAGGCAGGCAAGCCTGCGCTCGCCCATCGTGAACGTGACCACGCTGCCGGCCGGCGACGCGATGGCCGTGGACGGCATCAACGTTCAGGGCCAGGTCAACACAGGCGACGCGAGCGATACGTCCACCAGAAAGGCCACGCGCAGGATGGGGGAGTCCCTCACGCTTGCCATGAGCGGCAGCTACTACGACTCCGCCTCCGCCAACCCGGACAAGCAGCCGCTCTTTCGCTGGTATCGCAAGGAGGCCTCCAAGCCCTACTGGCAGGAGATCTCTGCCGGAGCCACCCTTGGCACCCAGGACGACAAGACCTACACGTCTACCTACACTATCGACGAGGTAACGGCGGAGGACGATGGCACGGTGTATCGCTGCGACGTGAGCTACAACAACATCGTGGTCTCGTCCCAGACGGTTACCCTCGATGTCACGCACACCTACTTGATTGCCGATTCTGCCAGCACGTACTCGGCAACCAGGAGGCGTGTCAACTATCTGAACGCCGGCCTGCTCCGGTTCTTCCGGCCGGTTGCTGCCGAGAACGAGTCCGGCCTCAAGCCGGACGAGGGAGGCACCACGGACAGCGGCAGCGCGACCGGGGGCACCACGGACAACGGTAACGCGATTGACGCCACGACCGATGGCGGGACCAGCGCTTCCGCTGGCACGAGCGCTGCCACAGGCTCCGCAAAGGCGGACTCCACGTCGGGCACGCCTCAGACGGGAGACACCGCGCCGGGCATCGGGACACTGGCCCTTGTCGGCTTGGCTGGCACTTCGGTCCTGGTGGCTGCGCTGGCGCTCCGCCACCGTTCCAAGGACCGTGGCTAGCGACCTGTAGGGACCTGCGGCAGGCGATAAGGGTCTGCACCCGTGACCCCTTCGCCACGGCAGACGGTGACTTGCTGCCCCACACCCCGCCCGTCCTGTTGGGCAGGCGGGGCATCCCGTTTGAGACGGAGGCTTCGATGCTCAACCACAAGCTGCTACGTGCCGTGCTGCGCAACACCGGCCTTGCCCGCGTCGCGTGGGGGTTCCTGGCGACGTTCGTTGCGGCGTCCGCGCTGCTCGCGCTGGTGGATCCAGGCGTCAACGGCTTCGGCGACGCGCTGTGGTGCTGCTTCCATGCCGTCACGACCATTGGCTACGGGGACATAACCGTCACGAGCACCGTTGGCCGCGCGATTGTGGTGGTGCTCAGCGTGGTGGGGATCCTGTTTGTGGCAGTGCTCACGGCGGCTGTGGTCAGCTACTGCAACGAACTCATGCTGGCGCGGCGCAACGAGAGCCTGGCCCTGTACCTGGACAAGCTGGAGCACCTTGACCGGCTGACACGTGAGGAGCTGGCCGAGCTCTCGTGGGCGGTGCGCCGGCTGCGCGGCTCGCGGGGGTAGCGCGCCCCGGACGCGCAAGAAGCTCTTCGGTCACTCGCCTCGACTACCTGCAGCAGATTACGCGCTGGAGATTCTACTTGGGTGCGCTGCGGCCTTCTCGTTGGCCTAATTACGCACGGCTGAGCTTGCGAGAAAAGCCAACTGGGCTTTTGCCGGCGAGAACTTCAGCCGTGCGTAGTTCGCGATGGCCTCGTGTTTGTTAAATGGCTTATGTTTACGGTTGGTGGCAGTTTTTTCGAGATGCCCCGAGTACAAACCGATTTGATACTTGATAAACCGCAGGTCACAGAATTGCTATCAATTAGGTGATACATAAGAAGTCTGCGAAAAACTGCCACCAACCGTCATTTCTGGTCAAGCCCCTCCTCGCGGGTTGAATTGGAGCCGAGTTCGTGCCCCGTCGTGAAGAAAAACGGCCGCCTCTCGTTTGGCTACCATGGTTCCCGGCAAACAAGATGAGGGGGTCCCATGGCAGACGAGAAGAACGAGCAGGTGGCCGGTGAGAGCGGCGTCATCGACTTCAACGCAGAGGCGGTCCGTCTCGGCGACCACCTCGTGCGTGGCACGGCGGCCGACGGCCAGGTGCGCGCCTTCGCGATAACGGCGCGCGCGAGCGTCCAAGAGCTGCACGAGCGCCACCAGACCTCTCCCGTCGTGAGCGCCGCGCTGGGGCGCCTCCTGATGGCAGGCATGATGATGGGCGCCATGTCCAAGAACGACGACGAACTCATCACCCTTGTGGTGCGCGGCGAGGGCCCCGTGGGAGGCCTCACCGTGACTGCCAACAACCACGGCCAGGCCAAGGGCTTTGCCAACCACCCGCACGTGTGGCTGCCGCTCAACGGCGTGGGCAAGCTCGACGTGGGCAGTGCCGTAGCGGGCGAGAACCACGCGGGAACGCTCTCCGTAATCCACGACCTGCCGGGCATGGAGCCCTATTCCAGCGAGGTCGCGCTCGTCTCCGGCGAGATTGGCGATGACCTTACCTACTATTTTGCCGCGAGCGACCAGGTGCCAACCTCGCTTGGCGTGGGCGTGCTGGTGGACACCGACCAGAGCATGCGCCAGGCGGGAGGTTTTATCGTCCAGCTCATGCCGGGATGCGATGATGCGGTGGTCGACCGCCTGGAGGCAAACCTCTCTGGCGTGCGCTCCGTCACGGACCTGCTGGAGGCCGGCATGAAGCCCACGGATGTCCTCGAGCACGTGCTGGATGGCCTGACCTACCAGGAACTGGATGCCATGCCGGTGGAGTTCCACTGCGGCTGCAATCGCGACCGCGCTGCTCGTGCGGTGCTGGCGCTGGGCCGCTCCGAGCTGGAAGACATGATTTCCAAGGGCGAGCCTGCCGATGTGTACTGCCACTTCTGCGGCGAGCACTACCGCTTCGAGCCGGACGAGCTGAGCGACCTTCTCGGCTGATCAGCTGCGGCGGCACCGTCGCGCCACCTCCCCGGTGCCGCCGTGGCCTACAGCCGCGTGACGGTCTCGGCAAGCTCCTTGCGCGAGGCGTGGTTGGGAAGCGGGCCGGTGCCCTCGGCGGCGTAGCCCAGGTCAATCGCGCAGAGGACTACCTCGTTGCCGGGCAGGCCAAAGGCCTTCGCGACCTCGTCGGGGTTCAGGCGGTTCACCCAGCAGGAGTCGACGCCCTCGTTCGCGGCCGCAAGGACCATGTGGGTTGCCACGATGCTCGCGTCCTCCACGCCCGAGGTGCGCTGGCTGCCGGGGTAGGTGTAGACGTTCTCGCTGTCGAACGCGACGAGAAGAACCACCGGCGCGCCGTAGCGGCAGGGGGTGAGGCCGTCGAACTTCTCGAGCGCCTCGGCGGACTGCAGCACGTAGACGTGCTGCTCCTGCAGGTTCTTCGCGGTCGGCGCCACGCGTCCCGCCTCGAGGATCGCCGTGAGCTTGTCCTCCTCAACGGCCCGGTCGCTGTACCTCTTGCATGAGTAGCGGTTCTTGATGACATTGGTGAACTCCATGAGACGGTCCTCCTCTGCTGCTGGTTCCCTTGCGGGCGGCAGGTTCAGTGTACGCGTCTACGCTGGGCTTATATGGCCGAGAAACGCCATCTCCCGTGAGCCGCCTTGCAGCCACGCACCTACTCATCCAGGTCAAGCCACTGGCGTACGTCGAACCCGCGCTTCTTAAGCGCGCTGCACAGGTAGTCGATACGTGTGGGCGCAACCTCGATCAGGTGAAGCCGGGTGCGCATGCGCTCAAGCACCGCGCCGGTGAGGCCCCTCGCCTCAGCCGCTCGCGTGTATTCCTCACTCATGGGGTCGACGATCTCTGCGGTGCCTGTGACCTGCACGCTTTCGAGCTTCCCAAACTCGTACGAGGGGTTGAAGACCGCAAGGCACACGCGGCTGTTCGCCTTGAGTGCGTGGAACTTGAGGCCGCCCTCGGAGAAGATCCAGAACCTTCCGTCCCGGTAGGCGTACTCAAGCGGGGTGCAGCGCACGAGGTCGCTCGATGCCGTTGCCAGCGCGCAGACGCCGCGCGTGCCGAGAAACGCGTCGATTGCCTGTTGCAGTTCCTCCCGGGGCATGCGGGTCGAGGTGGCCTCCTTCTCGGTCCAGTAGCGCGCTGCCTCGTCGAACTCATCTGGTGTCATGGTCAGTCCTTCCCATCGTTGTTGATTTGCTCCAGCGCTTGGTTGCTCCGCTCACGCCGAGGATCGCATGCGCAAGGCGCCGGAAGTTGTCCCTTCAGCCATTTTTCCCATTGCGAAGCGCCCACCTGACCTCCAGGCCAAGATAATGCCGGGCGGACGTACGTCGATGGGGGCGCGACGATGTAGGCATTGCCTGGCGACTGACCGGTGTGGGCTGTGCCTAAGGCGCTCCCACTGCCTCCTTGAACCGGGCATGCGCATGCTTCTCGTGATGGCGGGTGGTATCCTTCTGGACGCGACGCCAGGCCAGAGGCTCCTTCCCCTGGCCCCGCGCGACGCTGACAGGAGATCGCAGCCCATGTCCAAAGGCCAAGGCACATCGGAGAGCAGCTCCCCGCGCATCCCGCGCGTGGTCGCCCTCCTCATGGATGGCATGTGGACGCACGACCTGGCCAACGTGATCCAGGTCTTTGGCAACGGTGTCCCGCTCAAGGGCCAGGCGCCCTGCGAGCTCACCTTTGCCTCCAATGCAAGCTCTGCCTCGCTCGACCATGGCCTCTCTGCCGCAACCACGCCGCTCCGCGCGTGTGACACCACCCCCGACCTGGTGTGCGTTCCCGGTTTTGTGGACCCGTGCCGCGCCATCCAGTCAGACGAGACGGACGAGACAATCTCCTGGCTCTGCGAGTCCGCCCGCCACGGCGCCGAGGTGGCCTCGCTTGGGACCGGCGCGTTTGTGCTGGGGGCCGCCGGGCTTCTCGATGGCGTGCGCTGTACGACGCACCATGCCTTCTCGGCCGAGTTCCGCCTGCTGTTTCCCGCGGCGCTGCTGGACGAGGACGCCATCTTCACGCACGATCGCACGCGCGGCATATGGACGTCCGCGGGCGGGGCGTCCGGCCTGGACCTCTGCCTCTCGCTCGCCTCGCACATCTCTGGCCCAGTGGTTGCGTCGCAGGTAGCCGAGGCGATGAGCCTGTGGAACCCGCGGCCGCTTGGCACGAGAAGCGACGCCTTTGGCATGCCCGACACGCCCGAGGTTGAGCGCCGCGGCAAGGACGTCGAGCAGGTCTGCAAGATCGTGAGCGCGAATCTCTCGCGCCCGTGGACGGTGGCGTCGATGGCGCGCCTGGGCGGCGTGAGCGTTCGCACCTTCCAACGGCACTTCCTCGAGTCCATTGGCGAGACACCCAAGGAATGGCTTCTCGCACAGCGCCTGGAACTTGCGACCTTGCTTCTTGTCCAGACGGACCTGCCGATGCCCGTCGTGGCATCGCGCGTGGGGCTCTCCGGGGCAGACGCTCTCTACCGCCTGTTCGTGGCGCAGCTGGACGAGTCGCCCTCCTCGTACCGCAAGCGTTTCTCGTCGCAATAGGGGAGAGGGGCCGCCGCCGGAAGCTCCGGGGCAGCCCCTCTCAGAGCGCGATGCGCCGAGTCTAGATCTTCTCGTCGTACTCGCCGGGCGCCTGGCCGTCGGAAGCAGTGACGCCGCCGTCCACGCAGAGTACCTGGCCCGTGATGTACGCCGCGTCCTCCGACGCCAGGAACATGACCGCGCGGGCGATGTCCTCCACCTGGCCGATGCGCGCCATGGGGATTCGCTCGATGAATGGAGCGACTTTCTCGGGAACGGTCCAGACGCTGCGGTTCATGTCGGTGGCGGTCATTGCCGGGGCAACGGCGTTGATGCGGACGCCCTTGGGGCCGTAGTCGATGCAGAGGCTGCGCACCATGCCCACCACGGCGTGCTTGGTGGCGTTGTATGCCCAGGACATGTAGTCGCCGCCCAGGCCGTTGACGCTTGCCGTCTGCACCACGTTGCCCTTGGTCTTGAGCAGGTGGGGCATCGCGTACTTGGTGAGGTAGAAGAGGCTGTCAACGTTCACGGAGAACATCTTGTGCCAGTCTGCGGCGCTCATGTCGGTGACGGGTGCCTGGCAGAAGATGCCGGCGTTGTTCATGAGGACGTCGAGACGACCGTAGTGCTTGACCACCTCGTCCACGAATGCCTTGCAGGCGGCCTCGTCGGCGATGTTGACGGAGTAGGCCGTGCAGTCTGGGAAGCCGGCGAGGGTCTCGCGCACGCCGTCGACGTTGAGGTCGGCACCTGCGACCTTGGCGCCGTTCTCGGCGAAGGCGCGGGCGATCGCGCGGCCAATGCCGCGGGCGCAGCCTGTGACGATGACAACCTTGCCGTCGAAGTCGTACTTGTTGTGCGTGATGGACATGGGTGCTCCTCTCTGCCGCTGATGCGGCACATGGGTTTCTTGCTGTGCGAAGGGGCTTCTAGCCGAGCTTTGTGGCGCCGATGGCGATGCCACCTGCGGCGATGATGATCATGCCTGCGATGACAAACTTGAGCTCCTTGGGGGTCTTCTTCTCGTGGAGAATGAACAGGCCGCCGAGCGTGGCGAAGATGAGGTTCATGTTCGCGAGCGTCCAGCCCACGGCCACGCCGTTGACCTGGTTGGAGAAGAGAACCGCGATGTTTGCGACGGACCACAGGACGCCGGTGAGCATGTTCTGCCAGGACTTGAGGCCAAACACGCCCTCGACGCGGCCAAAGACGCCGTCGACGGAATCGCGCTTGCTCACGATGATGGAGATGACGATCGTGGCGGCGAGCATGAACAGCGCCTGCGGGAGCAGAATTTGGAAGCTGTCCACGTTGAAGAACCTGGCTGCCGTGGCGTATGCCACGTACAGCGCCGAGGAGATGGCGGTGATGATGACGCCCTTGCGGATGTCGGACTTGCTGGTGGTCTCCTGGCCGGCCTCGGTGTAGGTGGTGAGCACGGTTCCCACGATGATGAGCGCGATGCCAGCGAAGCCCACGCCCATCTGCCAGGCATGCGGCCACTCGTTGAAGTAGAACGCGCCTATGACCGAGGTAAGGATGAGCTGCATGCCAGAGGTGAGCGGCATGGCTCGTGAAACGCCGAGATAGTCAAAACTTTTGATTTGCAGAATCTGGGCGATAGCCCAGGGGATTCCGTTTACGGCCGCTGCTGCGATGAGCGCGGGACTCCAGGCAATGGGGTCTACCAGGGCAACGACGATGCTCATGACAAGGGCCGTGAGCACCATGCCCATCTGCTTGTTGGCGGTGGTGCCCCCGATCTTTTGCATGATGATGCCTTGGAAGCCCCAGCCAAGTGCGGGAATGAGTCCAATGAGAATGGAACCCATGGCGCCTCCTTGATGGAATGCGACTAAGACGTGTGCTGTTCGTGCCTCCCGGGATTGGCCCTAGTATATGCAGCCACGAAACCCGGTATTTTGCGTCAATCAGTCAATAATCCGGAGAAACGCGCCAATATTGAGGGAATGCGGCGCCATGCACAGGGTTAGAAGGAGCGCCGCGGGGGGACCTCTGCTCAAAACTCGCGGTTGACGGCCCATTTTGGGCGAAACGCCGAGTACGAAGACGCTAACTTTTTGCGGAGCCGCAGGTAGAGAAATGGCACCTGCCAGGTGATACTAAGCGAAAGCGCGGATTTGGGCCGTCAGCCGCGAATTTTGGGCAGGCATGCGGCCCCAGGCGGGCAGGTGGTGCCCCCGGCATCCTCCTTGCGAGGAGTACGCGCGTTCCTGGCCCAATCAACAGCCGGCTTCTACCTGGGGTTTTGGGACTTCATCTCGTCGAGGCACCATGTGGCGAGGCGCGCGATGAGGTCGGCGTCGACTTGGCCGTAGGGGATGCGGATGCTCCCCTTGCTGTAGGCGTACCTGTCGTTTAGCTCATCTGCGAAGTGCTCGACGGCAGCATCCCCGGGGTAAAGCCCGATGTGGTGCTTGTTGGCGGCAAAGTGGATGAGGTTGTGTCCCTGCCAGTACGTGGGCATGCTCCAGGAGATCCTCTCCTCTGCGTTGGGAAGGGCGGCTCGCAGAACGCCTCTTACTTGGAGGAGGTCTGGGCGCACCTCTTCCGGCTGCTGGGCGATGTATTCGTCGACGGTGAGGGGCTTCTCGCCGCAGTAGTGGGACTGGTTTGCGCGTGCGAACTCGCGTCCGCACTTGGGGCATTTCCACATGGGGTCTCCTTGTTGGCGCCGGGTATCTTGGAATTAATGTACGTCCGGTAAGGGTTCCCTTGTAGGTAGGAAGGCCACTAGAACCAGCGCTTTCTCATTTCTTGTAGAAACTCTCTGGCAATTGGATACCCATGGCCAGAGCAGATGACGGAGTCGATTACGCACCG